>JAFUVC010000117.1 GCA_017483785.1 Prevotella sp. | reverse complement strand
GTAGGTGCGCTTAATCTTGTCGGCCAGCCATTCGTTGATGACTTCCTCGCGCCGCTTCGCCAGCACGATGTTTTTGAGCACCTGGAAGTCCTCGGTGATGGTGGCGCGATGGGCGTCGATGCGGTTCACGAGTTTCACGATGGCGGTGGTGAGTTTTCCGCGCGAGTTTATCATCGTGAATGCCTGCGAAATCTGGCCTACTTGCAGCGTATCGACCACGCGGGCGACCTCCGTCGGCAGGTCTTTCATGTTGAAACGCGAGGTGATGGTCTGCGCTTCCTGATCGACGTACGACATCAGGCCGTGGTTGTTGCGCGTGTCTTTGTCGTCGGAAAGCACGGCACCGGCCTCAAACGTAAGGAGTCCGCCGCGAATGTCGGTGGCAAGGGAGTCGAGGCGCGCTTTCATCTGCTCGACGGCCTCGCCCGAAACCTGTGGTTTCAGGAGGATGTGGCGGCAGTTGATGCGGTCGCCGCGCTTGTCGATGAGTTGGATGATGTGGTAACCGTACTCCGACTCCACGATTTTCGACACTTTCTTCGGGTCGGTGAGGTTGAACGCCACGTTGGCAAAGGCCGGGTCGAGCGTTCCGCGACCCATGTAGCCCAGTTCGCCGCCATTGCGGGCCGAGCCGTCTTCGGAATAGAGTCGGGCGAGCGTGGCGAAGGTTGTTTCGCCCTTGTTCACGCGGTCGGTAAACTCGCGCAGGCGGTCTTTGATGCGATTGATTTCCTCGATGGCGATGCGCGGCTGCTGCGTGATGATTTCGACTTCAACCTCCGTCGGAACGAAGGGCACGCTGTCGGCAGGCACGTTTTCGAAATAGCGGCGCACGTCGGAGGGCGTCACCGAGACGTCTTGCACCAATTTCAGCCGCATTTGCTGCATAATCATCGAGTTTTTGATGTCGTCGTGAAGTCCGCGGCGAATCTGGGCGATGCTTTTTCGCTGGTATTCCTCCAGTTTCTCCTGCGAGCCCACGCTCTGAATCCAATGGTCGAGTTGGGCATCGACGCGCTGGGCGATGTCCGACTCCGTCACCTCGATGGAGTCGATGGCGGCCTGGTGCAGGAAGAGTTTCTGCATGGCAATCTGCTCGGGAATATAGCAGTAGGGGTCGCCCTTGATGGGGATTCGCTCTTCCTCGTAGTATTGCCGCAGGGCCTCGACTTCTGACTTCAAGATGGGCTCGTCGCCGACAACCCAAATCACCTCATCGACAATGCTCGACTCGGGAATCACCTGCTCTGCTTTCTGCACTCGCACGGAATCGTCGTCCGACGTTTTCGGAGCCGAAAGACTGCCGGCGCTGATTGTCAGCGCGAGAAACGGCAGTGTGGCGACGGCAAATAGAATGATTTTTCTCATATTTCTTAATGCTTATTGACCGTCTGGAGGACTTTTTCGTCAACCGTCACGGCGTATTTACGGCGCAGTTCTGCCACCCATTCCTTTTCCAAAGCCTCCTGATAGTCGGCCACGACGAGGCCGCGCACGTCCTGATATTCCTCGGGCTTCTTCAGTTTCTTGCCATAGACCGCGTCGATGGGGAATTTCTCGAGTTTCTTGACCGTGGCATCGGCCTTTTTGAAGATTTCGCGGTCCACCAAGCCGTTGTCGCCGGGCTTGAAGATGCCTTTTTCCACGCGAATGCGCAGCACGGAGTCGTTGTTGAACGTCGTGCGCAATTTCTCGGCCCACTTGTCGAAAGGCAGGCCCTTCACGGCGTTCTTCACGGCTTTCACGTCGGCCTTGTCTTTCACATGATAGGCCATGCCCTTGAATCGGGGCTCGTCCCAAGCGTATTTTTTCTTGTTTTTGCTGAAGAAGGCGGCCAGTCCGGCTTCGTCTTTCGCAGCCCTGCCCCAAACCTTCTGATTGCTGATTTCATAGAGCAGCAGTCCGTCGTGATACTCCTGAATCAGGTATTTCAGGTCTTGGTCTTTGGCGGTCATCTCGTTCATTTTCTTCTCGACGAGTGCTTGGGGCGTCGTGCCTTCGGCCTCGGCCATTTTTTCGAGTTTCTTGTCGATGATGCTCTCGCGCAGGTTGCGCTGGTTGATGAACTGCATGATGTCGGTGCGCACGCTGTCGTAGGGGAAGAAACTGCCCTTGTCCAGCAGTTTGATGATGTGGTAGCCGGCGGGCGTGAGCACGGGCTCGCTAACCTGTCCTACTGTCATGGCGAAGGCCGTTTTCTCGAATTCGGGCAGCGTCTGGCCTTTTGTGAACCAAGGCAGTTCGCCTCCTTGAATGGCCGAGGGCTTATCGTCGCTCAGCCGTCGGGCGAGTTCGGCGAAGTCGGCACCGCCTTTCAGGGCTTTTGCGATGGAGTCGATGCGCGTCTTGGCGGCTTTCTGCTGCTCCTCGGTAGCCTTCTGGCCGAGCATGAGCAGGATGTGGGCGGGCTTCACCATGCCGCCCATCGAGTCGATGCGATGCTTCGTGTCGGCATAAATGCGCTGAGCCTCTTCCTCCACGTCGGCATCGTTGATGAACGTGGGGCGAACCTGCTGGTCGCGATACGAGGCGAACTCGTCCTTGAACGACGACAGCGTGTCGAGGTTAGCGTCTTTGGCGGCCTCGACCTTCAGTTTGTAGTTGATGAACAAATCGACGTATTCCTCTACGTTTTTCTTGTCGATGACGCCTTCGGCGTTGTTTTTGTTGAAGGAATACTCAAATTCCGAGCGCAGCACGGGCTGCCCGTTCACGGTCATGATGACGGGGTCTTGCTTGGTCTGCGCGTTGGCTACCGATGCCGCCATGAGCAGGGCGGCGAAAAGCATTTTTTTCATTTGACAATCTTACTTATTTTACAATTTTACAATTTGACGATTTGATTTTTTCTCCTCCCCCGGTGGGGGGAGGTTGGGAGGGGGCTTTCTTACTCATTCCTCGAGTAGTTCGGTGCCTCGCTCGTAATCGTGATGTCGTGCGGATGGCTTTCGTTCACGCCGGCATTGGTGATGCGCACGAACTTCGCGCTGTGCAGTTTTTCGATGCTGTCGGCTCCGCAATAGCCCATGCCCGAGCGCAGGCCGCCCGTCAACTGGTAAATCACCTCCTGCACGGTGCCTTTGTAGGGCACGCGGCCCGCGATTCCCTCCGGCACGAGTTTCTTCGCCTCTTGCGTGTCGCCTTGGAAATAGCGGTCTTTCGAGCCGTGTTTCTGCTCCATGGCCTCGAGCGAGCCCATGCCGCGATAACTCTTGAACTTACGGCCGTTGAAGATAATCGTGTCGCCCGGACTTTCTTCCGTTCCGGCCACCAGCGAGCCAATCATCACGCACGAGCCGCCTGCGGCAAGGGCTTTCACGATGTCGCCCGAATAGCGGAGTCCGCCATCGGCTATCAACGGAATTTTCGTGGTTTTCAGGGCGCAACAGACGTCATAGACCGCACTCAACTGCGGCACGCCCACGCCGGCCACGACGCGCGTGGTGCAAATCGAGCCCGGTCCGATTCCGACCTTCACAGCATCGGCTCCGTTTTCCGCGAGCATACGGGCAGCCTCGCCCGTCGCCACGTTGCCCACGACGATATCGACCTGCGGAAACGCGGCCTTCACCTCGCGCAATTTCTCCACGACGCCCAGCGAATGGCCGTGAGCCGTGTCGATGACGATGGCGTCGGCACCTGCGGACACCAGAGCTTGTGCACGCTCCATCGTGTCGGCAGTGATGCCCACGCCGGCAGCCACGCGCAGACGGCCTTTCTCGTCTTTGCAGGCCATCGGCTTGTCTTTTGCTTTCGTGATGTCTTTATAGGTAATCAGGCCCACCAGCCGCCCGTCGCGATCGACAACGGGCAGTTTCTCGATTTTGTTTTCCTGCAAAATCTGCGCGGCAGCCGTCAGGTCGGTTTGCAGATGCGTCGTGACGAGGTTTTCGTGGGTCATCACGTCGTCAATCAGTTTGTCGAGCCTCCGCTCAAAGCGCAGGTCGCGGTTCGTCACGATGCCCACCAAGTGGCCGTCGTCATCGACCACGGGAATGCCGCCGATGTGGTATTCGGCCATCATGTCGAGCGCGTCGCCCACGGTGCGGCCGCGGCGAATGGTCACGGGGTCGTAGATCATGCCGTTTTCGGCACGTTTCACGATGGCGACTTCGCGCGCCTGACTTTCAATCGACATGTTCTTGTGAATCACGCCGATGCCGCCCTCGCGGGCAATGGCAATGGCCATGGCCGACTCGGTCACGGTGTCCATCGCAGCCGTCACAAAGGGGATATTCAGCGCAATGCGGCGAGAGAACTGTGTCTGCAACGACACGGTTTTGGGCAAAACCTCAGAATAGGCCGGAATGAGCAGTACGTCATCGAACGTCAGTCCGTCCATTACAATTTTGTCTTCTACAAACGATGCCATAATATATACGAATTTGCTTATATTAAGGTGCAAAGTTACGAAGAAAAATTGGGAAAACGGCTGTTTCGCCGTTTTCTTTAATACGTTTTAACGACTTTGGCGGCTATTTCGAGATTTTCGCCCACAGCCAGAGCACCACAATGGCGCCAATCGTGGCCGTTCCGATGTTGCTGAGCCAACTGGGCTCCCACGAAATGCCGAGCAGGTCGAGCAGCCAACGGCCCACGACTCCGCCCACCAAACCGAGAAACAGGTTAATCCAGCAGCCTTTTCCCTCGCCACCGGTGATTTTCGCGGCCAGAAATCCGGCCAAAATTCCGACAATAATTGATTCAATCATGGTTGTTTTTTTAAAAAAGATGATTCAACTTTGCAAAATTACGAAAAATATCGAAAAACTGACAAATCGATTGTAATTTTTCTGCCAAATATTTGTGTATTTCAATCCGAAACAATATCTTTGCAACGGATTTGTGGAAAATTTGCCACAAATCCGTAATGAACTATTGATAATAAACGTTCAACATCATATTGACAAGACCATTGCCACTTATATTGGCTATTTGGAAGATGAATTTATGGTTGAGCGGGCAGACCGAAGAGAACCATCTGATGGAGAATGTCATCTACAACGAAATGCGACATCGGGGATTTCTCATGGATGTGGGAAATGTCAATGTTCGAGTGAAAAACGACAAAGGACAGTGGCAGCGCACTACGCTTGAAGTGGATTTCGTCTGCAATCTCGGTTCGCGCAGATACAATCTTCAGTCGGCATTCCGAATGCCAGACGAGAAAAATTGTGGGCGAACGCATGAAACTCCGTCGCGACGATTTCGGCATCACGATGATGGGGATCTATGAGTTCCTTACCGACTCCAACTTGATAAATTCCTGACAAAATTGATATCCAAGGAAGTCAATTCCTCAAAAAACAAGAACTCTTTCGCATGGTAGTTACTCTAATCCCCAAGCCCTATAGGAGTGAGAAAGATACTGGCAGAGGTTCTGCTCCGCTCACCCCTGCCAGCAATGAAGAAATCATTGTAAGTCAATTATTCGCAAAACCTTTCTTTGCATTTTTTTATAAATACATCCATCATCTCAGCCACCGAATCGAACTCTTTTGATAAAAATCCATCAGTTTTTATATAGGTTTTGTAATCGTCATAAATATATTTCCATTCCATCCAACTGCCATTCTTCAACACAATTCTCCCAGATTCTTTTGACTCTGCAGGGGTATGAATGATTATGCCACGATATCCTTCAACGTAACCTGAAGGAAATGTTGTTTTACTTCCATCAATTTTACAATTATCACACATTTCTTGTTTCCAATCTTTGTGTCGTCGATTTCGATTCTCCAATTCATTACGAAATTCTCTTTTTTGATTAGATATTTTCTTTTCAAAATTCATTTTTGTTTCAGCCAAATCCCTCTCCACCTGTACAAAAAAAATCTTTGAAATATTTACTATTTAACGTGAGTTCGACGAATTCAGAATAGTGTGAGTTGTGTGTCTATAGCTCTTTCGCAAGCGATGCTTGGTTTCTTTGGAAAGAAACAATATGCAGCTAAAGCTCCAAGCATATTGACGATGAAGTTGTCAAACGAT
>JAFUVC010000116.1 GCA_017483785.1 Prevotella sp. | reverse complement strand
GCTCTATCGTGTTGAAAACGCGGTCGTTGGCAATTCCGCCTTCAATGATGTCGTAATCTTTCCAGAGTTGTTTTCCCAGCCGGTTGCCCACGACAAAATTGAGCCACACGCTGTCGTAATAGTCAAAATGCAGGTATCGGAATCCGGCATCAATAGCCTCTTGCCTGTCAAATTCGTACACGTTCAAAATGCATGGTTTCTGGGCGTTAAATGGTCTGCTTGCCCACGAAATGGCCTGTTCTTGCAGGTCAGTCACATAAAAACCTTCGCCGAAATCCAGATTCTTTCTTCCGACATGCACCAGCGGTTCATTGACGATGATGGTTGAGCCATGAAAAACTTTCATTGTGCGGTTCCTTTCTCTTTTACAAACGATGGGTCGTTCTGGGCGATGTATTGCAAAGTCTCTTCCACGATGAACTCCTTGCTTTGCGTGTGAAGCGCAGGGTAACTGGGATAGAGGAACCCCGTGATGCCATTGGTGCGCTTCAGTTCGCGAAACACCTCTGTACCGGACTTTTTCAGCCGTGTAGCAACATTCTCAATGCAGAACACGACAAATTCTGTTGCTCTCGTCGTTTCACTCATAATTATAATGGTTTCTATTTGCAAAGATAGCATAAAAATAAGAAACCGCCAAGCGTTTCAGGGAAAATTTCGGTGAACTGACAAAAAATGAGGAAAATATTTGTACTATGGAAATTATTTCGTAATTTTGCAGCGTGTTCTTCGGGACACGACTATTTTTTGCTCAATTTCTTTGCCGAATTAGGACCTCGATAGAGATTAAGCGAGCGAATCTAATAATCGTTGAAGTTGTACCTTTAGGTGCAGTCTTCACCATAGATTATTAGAGGCAGTCCTAAGCCTGGCAAAGAATATGGCGAGGCTGCGCTTCTTGGTATAAGTTGTGCAGTATTCATTGAAAGATATAGGCAATATTGCACAACATTTTAAAAATAAACAATTATGAACAAAAAGCATTTTTTGCATTTGATGGCCATCGTAATGGTCGCAATGCTGGGTGTTAACTTTACATCGTGTGGCAATGATGAAGATTACGGTACGGGGCCGGTAGCTGGAAAATGGGAACGTTACCTGACTGATGGCAGTTCTCAAGGTACTCATACCTTTATTTTCAAAGATGACAAGGTTACTTATATTGAAAAATGGTCAGAGCCGGGATACGATGATGATATCGAAACTTATACTGGCGTATATGTTGTAGAAAATGATATCATTTCGATGACTTTTGGCGATGCTACTGTTTCTGTAGATTTCAAATATGAAATCAATGGTAAAAAACTAACTTTAACAGCAAATAACCGCTGGGCAAAAGATTATTTTGGCCAGGAACCGATGGTTTTTACGAGAAAGTAGAATGAATTTAGTACAAAAAAGCAGGAATTTGAGTAGTCAACAGGCAAAAAAGTTCCTGCTTTTTTATTTTTCGGATTTCTACAATAAGTTTGATTTGCCTTCAACCGCCATCGCCACCGCAACCCCCGTCGTCCACGCGGCTTGGAAGTTGAAACCGCCCGTCACGCCGTCGATGTCGAGCACTTCGCCTGCGAAATAGAGGCCTGGGCGAGTCTTGCACTCCAGCGTGGTCGGATTGACACTCGTCAGCGACACGCCGCCGCAGGTCACGAACTCGTCCTTGAACGGGGCGCGGCCGTTCGTCTGGAACGAGTCGTTGCAGAGTGTGTTCGCGAGGCGGTTCAGTTCCTTCTTGTTGAGGCTTTCCCAGCGGTTTTGCGACCGCTGCCCGAGGCTTTTTTCCGCCAAATAGGTCCAAAGCCGCGTCGATAGCGCAAACGGCCTCGCGCTGACAACCTGTTTCTGGCCGTGGAGTTGGATGATTCGCTGGATTTCCGCCGCCACTTCGTCGGGTTTTCGGTTCGCCCAGTTCACCGAGAGCGGCAGTTGGTAGTCGTTTTCGTGGAGCAGTCGCGCGGCATAACTCGACAGGCGCAGCGTGGCCGGACCGCTCAGCCCCCAGTGGGTGACGAGCAGCGGCCCTTCGGCCTTCAGCGGCGTGCCCGGGAACATCACGGTTGACTCCGTGACCGTTCCCATCAGGCTGCGAAGGGCTTCATCGGCGATGTTCAGCGTGAAAAGCGACGGCACGGGCTCCTCGATGCCGATGCCCGACGGCAAGAGCCAGTCGTAAGCCTCGCGACGGGGCGAACCGCCTGTTGTGACGACGATGCAGTCGAAATCGGCCAGTTCCTCCAGCGATTTTATGCCGACTCCCGTGCGGATTTCTACGCCGAGCCGTTGGGCTTCGCGGAGAAAGCAGTCGATGATGGTTTGCGAATTTTGCGAAACGGGAAACACGCAGCCGTCGTCTTGCGTGGTCAGGGCCACGCCGTGCCGCTCGAACCACGCATAGGCATCGCGGTGGTCGAAAAGGTTGAAAAGCCGCTTAACGAGCCTGTGGCCGCGCGGATAGACCTGTTTCAGGTCGGTCACGCCTTCAAACGAGTTGGTGCAGTTGCAGCGTCCGCCGCCGGAAACGGCCACTTTGGCCAAAACTTTCTGGCTTCGCTCAAAAATCGTGACATCGGCTTCGGGCGACAGTTCCTTGAGGCAGACGGCGCAGAAAAATCCTGCCGCTCCGCCGCCCACAACTGCCGTTTTCAGCCGTTTCTGCGTCGGTGTTGTCATACGCCGTCCTCGTCGTCCTCGTAGTTGGCGGGATTTTCGATGTCGAGTTGCGTGTCTTTGGAGATGCTCACGCTGCCGCTACGCGAAATTTTCAGCACCAACGGAACGTATTCGTCGCTGGTCTTGTCGGGCGAGCCCACGCTGCCCGCAAAGCGCAGAACGCCGTCTTCCACCTTGTCGAAAACGATGCCGAGCAGGGCGCTGCGCTTGATGAAATCCGCGTCGACGTATGCCGAAAAGTCGTTTTTCGTGAACGTGCGGGCGAAAAATTCGCTGCCGTCTTTCCGCACGATGCGAACCGTGATTTTATTGTCGTAATATTTGTTTCCCTGCCCGTCTTCTACCACCGGCAGCGACCTGTCGGCCACGCGATTCATCTCAATCGAATAGTTCGCGCCGCCCCATTCGGCCGTGATTTCCTGATTGTAGTCGCCGATTTCCTGCACGGGCTTCGGTGCCTCAACCTTGGGTTTCGTGGTGATGATGTCGGTCGACTGCTTTTTCTCTTTGCAGGCCGTGAAAACAGGGCTCACAAGTCCGGCTGCGAGCAACAGTTGAATGATGTTTTCCTTTTTCATTTTCCGTGGATAGTTTTAAAATGATATGCAAAAGTACGAAGAAAATTTGAGAAATCGGCATTTTTTCGTCGGGTAATTACAAAAAAATG
>JAFUVC010000115.1 GCA_017483785.1 Prevotella sp. | reverse complement strand
TTGCCGACGAATACCGCAACACGGGCGGATTCGACATGATTGGCTCGGGCCGCACGAAACTCGAGAGGGAAGAGCAGTTCGAGAAAGGCCTCGAAATCATCCGCGAACTCGACATCAAGGCCATCGTCATCATCGGTGGCGACGACTCGAACACCAACGCCTGCGTCTTGGCCGAGTATTACGCCGCCAAGAATTACGGCGTGCAGGTCATCGGATGCCCGAAAACCATCGACGGCGACCTGAAAAACGACCAAATCGAAACCTCTTTCGGCTTCGACACGGCCACGAAAACCTATTCGGAACTCATCGGAAACATTGAGCGCGACTGCAACTCGGCCCGCAAATACTGGCATTTCATCAAGGTGATGGGCCGCTCGGCATCGCACATCGCGCTGGAGTGCGCCCTGCAGTGCCAGCCGAACATCTGCCTGATTTCAGAGGAAGTGGAGCGAGAGGAACTCACGCTCGACGATGTGGTGACCTACATCGCCAATGCCGTGGCCCGTCGCGCCGAGTTGGGGCAGAATTTCGGCACGGTCATCATTCCCGAAGGACTCATCGAGTTCATTCCGGCCATCAAGAACCTCATTTCCGAACTCAACGACATCCTGGCCACCGAAGAGGCCCAGAGCCTTGCCCGCAACGACCAGATAGACTACATCAAGCAGCAACTCACCGACGAGAACCTGGCCGTGTTCAACTCGCTCCCGACCAATGTGTCGCGCCAGTTGGCACTCAACCGCGACCCCCACGGCAACGTGCAGGTGTCGCTCATCGAAACCGAGAAGTTGCTGTCATCGATGGTAGCCGCCAAACTCGAACGCTGGCGCAAGACACAGATGTTCTGCGGAAAATTCTCCGCCCAGCACCATTTCTTCGGCTACGAGGGCCGCTGCGCAGCTCCGTCCAATTTCGATGCCGACTATTGCTACTCCCTCGGTGTGAGTGCCTCACAGCTCATCGCCAACGGCAAGACCGGCTACATGGCCATCGTCAAGAACACAACCGCACCCACCGACGAGTGGAAGGCCGGCGGCGTGCCCATCACGATGATGATGAACATGGAGCGCAGGGCAGGCGAGATGAAGCCCGTTATCCGGAAGGCTCTCGTTGACCTCGACGGCAAGCCCTTCAAGACCTTCGCCGCACATCGCGACGGCTGGGCCAAGGAAACGTGCTACATCTATCCCGGCCCCATCCAGTACTGGGGACCGTCGTCGGTGTGTGACCAGCCCACGCGCACGTTGGCATTGGAACAGGAAAAATAATCGTTTTCTAACTATGAAGAAAAAGCGGAAAAGCCGGAAACGCACCCACACGCTCCTCAGTCGCTATCCGCGCTGGGCGTGGTGGGTAGGAGGCATAGGAATTTCCGTGCTCTACATCTGGCTTTTCTACACTTTCTTCGTCGGACCCACTGGCTTTCGGTGGCGTGCGTTGTATGGCGACGCACGCTACCCAGAAGGCTATGAAATCCACGGCATCGACATCTCCCACTATCAGGGCGAAATCGAGTGGGACAAACTGCGCCACGCCATGATCGAGGGCTGTCCGCTGCGGTTCATCATCATCAAATCGACGGAAGGCTCCTCCATCCTCGACGAAAATTTCAACGATTATTTCTATGAGGCTCGCGAACACGGTTTCATTCGCGGCGCCTACCATTTCTGGAGCAACAAGTCCACGCCACGCGAGCAGGCAGCCTATTTCCTCAAGCAGGTGCACCTCGAAAAAGGCGACCTACCGCCCGTGCTCGACATCGAACACAAGCCGAAAGACCGCTCCGTAGAGGACTTCCAGCGCGATGTGCTCACGTGGCTCCACATCGTGGAAGACCGCTACCACGTGAAACCCATCATCTACACCTACCACAAGTTCAAGGAAGCCTATCTGAGCGCCCCCGTCTTCGACGACTATCCCTACTGGATAGCCCATTACTACGTCGATAAAGTCGAATACAAAGGCAAGTGGAAGTTCTGGCAGCATACCGACGTAGGCCGGCTGCCCGGCATTAAGAGTTATGTCGATTTCAACATCTACAACGGCTCGTTCTACGACCTCAAGAAACTCACGATTGGCAGCGAGGAAGATTGATTGTCATGATTTCCGGAAGTTCAAACAAGCCCAGCCATTATCGCTCGCTTCCCCGACCAACTGCAACTGGAGTTCTCCGGCCTTGGCGATGAGCAGGGGCGTGTCTTCGGCGTAGAAACCGCTGAGAAGGAGCACGCCCGAGGCCGCCATGATGTCGGCAAAGTGGGGCATATCGGCCAGCAGGATGTTGCGGTTGATGTTGGCGAGGACGACGTCGAAAATGCCGCTGACGTGCGTCAGTACGCCGGAGTCGCCGTGCAGCACCTGCAAGTTTTCCACGCCGTTGAGCGCGGCGTTGTGGCGCGTGTTTTCCACGCTCCATTCGTCGATGTCGTAGGCGACGACCTCGCTCGCGCCGAGTTTCGAGGCGGCAATGCCGAGAATGCCCGTTCCGCAGCCGCAGTCAAGCACGCGCTTGCCCTGTAAATCCATGTCGAGCAACTGGCCGACCATGAGCCGTGTGGTTTCGTGGGTGCCCGTGCCGAAGGCCATTTTGGTCTCGATGCCGATTCGCAGCGGTGCCATCAGCGACGACAGGGGAGGGTTCTCCAGCCGTCGCGCGTCGTAAATGACGCATCGGTCGCCGATGAAAATGGGGTTGAACCCCTCGTTTTCCCACGTTTCGTTCCAGTTTTTCGGCTCCACTTCCTCAATCGTATAGGAAATCTGGACGTTGGGCACGACGAAGGCAAACGGCGCAACCACTTCGTTGAGCATCGACTGGTTGAACTGGTCTGTCTGGACGTAGCCGATGAGGCCGTTTTCGTCGTCTTCAAACGACTCGAAACCCGCCCGGACAACGTCGTCGGCCAGCAGGTCGCGGGCCGTCTGCATCAACTCGGGCGCACACTCAATTTGAAACTTCACAGCGTAATATTTCATAAAAGTTCGTCTTGTTTTCGTTAAATTTTTCTGCAAAATTATAAAAAATAGGGAAAAACCTATCATTGTTTAGGGTTTTTCCGTAATTTTGCATGGAAATTTACGTTAAATTTGCATTGTGAAGCGTGGAAAACCGGTTTTCCACCCGCCCACAAACAAACGAAAAATTAACTAAAAAAGGAGTAAAATGATGATGAAAAAATTGTTTTTGTTATTCGTCCTTGCTGGAGCAATGCCTCTCTCGATGATGGCTCAGGACGACGACCTGTACTTCACCCCGAAGAAGAAGTCGGAGGTCGGGATGACAAGCTCCTATACGGTGGAGCGTCCTACGTACTACGCCGGCACTTCGCGTTCTGTCGACGAGTATAATCGTCGCGGAAAGTTTCGCAGCAGTTATCAGAAAATCGGCACCGACTCGCTGGGCAACGACATCATCGAGTTTCAGCCGGGCACGGGCGTCTATCCCGACTCTGCGCATGTGGATACGCTGTGGGTGTCGCAGGAGGGCGATTTGCCTTACGAAGACGATTTCGCCTACAGCCGCCGGATGAGCCGCTGGGACGGCTACTACGGTTGGTACGACCCTTGGTATTTCGACCGCTGGGGCTGGCATCCGTTTGGCTACTATTCGTGGTACGACCCCTGGTACGGCCCTTACGGATGGCACGCCAGATGGTATGACCCGTGGTATTACGGCTACTACGGCTGGGGCTATCCCTACGGATGGTATCGCCACTGGGGTTGGGGCTATCCTTATTATGGTGGCGTCTATTACGGCGGCGTGAGTTATGCCCGTTCGGGTGGCGTGGCAGGCACGCGCAACCACGGCCGCGCTTCTTACGGCGGTCCGAGTGGCTCGTCGAACGGTCGCACCCACAGTTATGCCAGTGGCACGTTTGGCGGTCGCGCCAACACCGCAGGCTCGCGCACTACGACCCGGAATAGCGGCACTCGCGCCGTGACACGCAGCAGGTCGGGCGGCACTTACCGCAATTCCCACGGCAATTTCGGCGGTTCGAGTTCGTCTTATGGCGGAAGCAGCCCGTCGTACAGCGGAAGTTCGTCGTCGAGCGGCAGTTACAGCGCTCCGGCGCGCAGCAGTTCGTCGTCTTACGGCGGTGGCAGCAGTTATGGCGGTTCGCGCAGTGGCGGTTCTTCTGGCGGCGGCGGAAGCCGTGGCGGTGGCGGCGGATTTGGAGGCCGCAGGTGATTTTAATTTACAATTTACTATTTACTATTTACAATTGACAATTTACTATTTACAATTGACAATTTA
>JAFUVC010000114.1 GCA_017483785.1 Prevotella sp. | reverse complement strand
TTGTCTAATGCTTCAATAAAAAAACTGACCGGCCGAAACCCGTCGTTGCAACTAATCATTGCCGACATCGGATTTTTCATCCAGCCGTCGTAGAAATTGCCCTCGCCACGCGACAGTGGCTCCACAAACGGGCGAACAGAGTCCCACGCCGACGGGCAAAAACCATCGGGACACTGCCCATCGACCGAAATCCAACTTTGTCCGAGACGCACCTCGCAGGCGTGCTCAATCAGGTTTTCGTATTGCGCAATCAGGTCGTCGTAAACCGTCTTGCGAACTGCCGTGATTCTGACTTGCATTTTTTACTTTACGATGGTTGCACGGATGATTTTCACGTCGTCGATGGGCCGACTGTAGTCGTCGGTACGCACATAGTCGATTTTCATGGCCACATCGAGCCCCTCGACCACCTCGCCGAAGACCGTGTATTGCCCGTCGAGCCACGGCGTACCGCCGATTTTCCGATAATAGTCGCGAATGTCGTCGGTGAGTTTCACAGTGCCGTCGGTTGCCTTGTTGATGCGCTCCTGATAGCGGTCGAGCACCAGTTCGCTATAGTTTTTGCCCACGACGATGTAGAACTGGGCCGACGACGACGCCCGCTCCGGGTTCACGCTGTCGCCCTCGCGCGCTGCAGCCAGTGCGCCGCGCTTGTGGAAATATTTCGGAAATACGATTTCGGCCGGAATCGTATAGTCGGGCGAGAAGTTTCCGACCGATGCGCCCGGCTGAGCGTGGCGCGTGGTGGAGTCGCCCGTCTGAATCATGAAATCGCCGATGACGCGATGCCAGAGATTGCCGTCGTAATAGCCTTCGCCGACGAGTTTCAGGAAGTTGTCGCGATGCATGGGCGTCTCGTTGTAGAGCACCACGCGAATGTTTCCCATCGACGTTTCAATGAGCACTTCGCGGCGCTCGTCGGTGTCTTCAACCTGTGCCGACATGGGCGCGGAAAGCGTCGTCAGCACCCATAAAATCAATAAAATTCGTTTCATTTTCATTCGTTTTTGGTTTTCTGTCACAAAATTACGAAATAAAACAAAAATCCAAGCGAAAATCGAGAGATTTTTGAAAAATATGAAGTTTTTTGTTCGTTTTTAGAATATTTTATTTATCTTTGCAAAATCAACTAACAGAATATTACCCCTACCCTCATGAAAAAAAACAGTTTCTGGTATCGGGCATTCGACCTGTATTACGACGGATTTCGCCACATGACGCTCGGCAAGACGCTCTGGGCGATTATCCTCATCAAACTTTTCATCATGTTCGCCATTCTCAAGGTTTTCTTCTTCCCCAATTTCCTGAAAACCCACACAGAGAAAGGCGGAGAGGCCGAGTATGTGTCGCAGGAACTGACGAAAAGAATTAACAATTGACGATTAACAATAAATTTTTTGAGTATGCACAACTTGCTTTTAGAAATTTCAACTGGTACCATCGACTGGGCACGCGCGCAGTTCGCTCTGACGGCCATCTATCACTGGCTGTTTGTACCGCTGACATTGGGCTTGGCCATTGTCATGGGCATCATGGAAACGCGTTATTACCGCACGCAGAATCCGTTCTGGAAAGACGCGGCGAAGTTCTGGCAGAAGCTCTTCGGAATTAACTTTGCGATGGGCGTTGCCACGGGAATCATCCTCGAGTTTGAGTTTGGCACGAACTGGTCGAACTACTCGTGGTTTGTGGGCGACATTTTCGGCGCTCCGCTGGCCGTGGAGGGCATTATTGCCTTTTTCATGGAATCGACGTTTGTGGCCGTGATGTTCTTCGGCTGGAACAAGGTTTCAAAGGGTTTCCACTTGGCTTCAACATGGCTCACGGGACTGGGCGCCACGATTTCCGCGTGGTGGATTCTCGTGGCCAACGCTTGGATGCAGGCTCCCGTGGGCTGCGAATTTAACCCCGACACGATGCGCAACGAGATGGTTTCGTTCTTCGACGTGGCCCTCTCGCCGTTTGCCGTCGGCAAATTCTGCCACACGGTGACGTCGGCATGGATCATCGGCGGCGTGTTCACGGTTGCCGTCAGTGCCTGGTATATGCTGAAGAAACGCGAGCAGAAACTGGCCTTCGAGAGCATGAAAGTGGGTGCTGCCGTTGGCCTTGTGGCCTCGCTGTTGGCCGCACTCACGGGACACATTTCGGGCGAGCAGGTTGCGAAGTCGCAGCCGATGAAACTGGCGGCTATGGAAGCCCTCTACAACGGCGGAACCGACCAGAGCCTGACGGCTGTGGCTTGGGTGAACCCGTTCCAGCAGCCCGACTACAAGAACGAGCAGGAGCCTTCGCTGCGCATTGCGATGCCTTACGCGCTGTCGCTGATGGCTACGCGCGACATTCACGGCTACGTGCCCGGCGTGAACGACCTGCTGAACGGCTACACCACGCCCGACGGCAAGGTGGAGCCCTCGGCTCAGGAGAAAATTGAGCGAGGAAAGAAGGCCATTGCCGCCCTTTCGGCCTATCGCGAGGCCAAGAAGAGCGGTCAGGAAGAGGCTGCCGCCACGAATCTGCAGGTTCTCAAGGAAAACATGCCCTACTTCGGCTATGGCTACATCAAGTCGGTCGACCAAATTGTGCCGTACATTCCCATTTGCTTCTGGGCATTCCGCATCATGGTGGGCATGGGCGTCATTTTCATCGCCTTCTTCGCCCTGATTTTGCTGCTGATGTATCGTGGGAAAGACCTCACGCGCTACAAATGGCTGCTCACGACGGCCATTGTGCTCGTTCCGCTGGCCTACATCGCCTCTGAGAGCGGATGGCTCGTGGCCGAGTTCGGCCGTCAGCCGTGGACCATCCAGGACATGCTGCCCACGTGGGCTGCCGTTTCCGACGTCAGCGCAGGCTCTGTCGCCCTGACGTTCTTCATCTTCCTCGCCCTCTTCACGACGATGCTTGCCGTGGAAATCAACATCCTGCTCAAGCAAATCAAGAAAGGTCCGGAATATACGACTGCGTCGTAAATTAAGAATTAACAATTAACAATTAATAGTTATGACATACGAATTTTTGCAACAATATTGGTGGTTCCTCGTTTCGCTGTTAGGAGCCCTGTTGGTATTCCTCATGTTCGTTCAGGGAGCCAACTCCATGGTATTCAGTCTCGGTCGCACGGCCGACGAACGCCGTATGCTCGTCAATTCCACGGGTCGGAAGTGGGAACTCACGTTCACGACGCTTGTCACCTTCGGCGGTGCGTTTTTCGCGTCGTTCCCGCTGTTCTACTCCACCTCGTTTGGCGGTGCCTACTGGCTTTGGATGATTATTTTGTTCTCGTTTGTGCTGCAAGCCGTCAGTTACGAGTTCCAGAACAAACTCGGCAACCTGCTCGGCACGACGACCTTCCAGTGGTTCCTCGTGCTGAACGGCATTCTCGGCCCGCTGCTGCTCGGCGGAGCCGTCGCCACGTTCTTTGAAGGCTCGAATTTCATCGTCGAGAAGAACAACCTCATCAGCGACAATGCCATCACGCCCGTCATCAGCCATTGGGCCAACGCCTCGCACGGGCTCGATGCCCTGCTCAACCCGTGGGTGCTGGTGTTCGGCCTGGCCGTGATGTTCCTCGCGCGCATTCTCGGCGTGCTCTATATTATGAATAATGTGGCCGACGAGAACATCCGCTCGCGTGGCTCGGTGCGCCTGATTGGCGTGACGGTGCCGTTCCTGCTGCTTTTCGTGGGCTATCTCGTGCATCTGCTGCTGAAAGACGGCTTTGCCTACGGTGCCGACGGCCAGATTTTCATGGAGCCGCACAAGTATTTCAATAATTTCGTCGAGATGTGGCCGTTGCTCATCCTGCTGCTCGCGGGTGTGGTGCTGGTGCTCTTCGGAATCGTCAAAACCGTCGTTTCCAAGACCTATGTTCGCGGCATCTGGCCCGTTGGAATCGGCGTGGTGATTGTCGTGCTGAGCCTGCTGCTCTGCGCCGGCTGGAACAACACGGCCTACTACCCCTCGACGGCCGACTTGCAGTCGTCGCTCACCATCGTAAACTCTTGTTCAAGCGAGTTTACGCTGCGCACGATGGCCTGGGTGAGCCTGTTCATCCCGTTTGTGCTGGCCTACATCGCCTATGCGTGGTATTCCCTCGACAAGAAGGAAATCAGTGCTGAGGAAATCAAGGCCGATAGCGAAGCCTATTGACAATTGACAATTGACAATTGGACGATTGACGATTGGACGATTGACTATTAACAATTGACAATTGGGCGAATTTCAATGCAAAAAAACTGGCGTGGGTCTTTCGGGACTCACGCCAGTTTGATTTATTTGGCCCGTTCTTTGCTGCTTCGCTTGTTGCGATGGTAGCTTCGATAATCATCGAGTTCGATTTCAACGTCGGGCTCGATAATTTTTCCGTCGTGTGGCAACTGAAAACGGAGGTATTTGATGGCGAGTCCGCGCTCGAGCCACATCTGCTCGTAATAGGTCTGAATGCCGAGAAACGGCTCGTCTTTCGTGCGCTCGTCGTGATAGAGGTCGGTCGTGTTGAGCAAGACGGGCAGATGGTTTTCACTGACCAGACAATTGGTGTAAGTGAAGAGGAAATTGGAGTCGGTTTTCAGGTGGATGATGCCTCCATCGACGAGAAAACGGCGGTAGCGCTCCAGAAAATGGGTTGAAGTGAGGCGTTTTCGCGGATTTTTCATCTGCGGGTCGCTGAAGGTCAGCCAGATTTCCTGCACCTCGTCGTCGGCGAAGAACCGGTCGATAAACTCGATGTTCGTGCGCAGGAAGGCCACGTTGGAAAGATTCTCCTGAATGGCTTGCGAGGCACCCGTCCACAGGCGCGCGCCCTTGATGTCCACGCCCACGAAATTGACGTCCGGACACTGTCGCGCCAGCGCAACGGTGTATTCACCCTTTCCGCAGCCCAGTTCGAGCACAATGGGGTTGTCGTTCTTGAAAAAGTCGATGCGCCAGCGGCCTTTCATGTCGAAAGGCCGCTCCGCTATCACTCTGTACGGATACTGAAACACGTTATGGAATGTTTCGAGTTCAGCGAATTTCTCCAATTTTCCTTTTCCCATTAATCAATGATTACGGTCCAATTGTATTTGTCTTCAATCGTTCCCAGCTGAATGCCGCGAAGCGTGTCGTAGAGTTTCTTCGACCACGGCCCGGGCTCGTTTCCGAACGTGTAACTCTTGCCCTTTTCGGGGTCGTCGATGCGCGAAATCGGCGAAATCACGGCAGCCGTGCCACAGGCTCCAGCCTCGTCGAACTCGGCCAGTTC
>JAFUVC010000015.1 GCA_017483785.1 Prevotella sp. | reverse complement strand
TGCTCAACATCGACGCGGCGCTGCTGCCGAAGCCGTCGCCCCAGTCCGATGCCCGCGCCGAGTTCAAAACGGAGAAATTCCTGCGCATTCTTCGCAGCAACACGCTCGAAACCGAATATTACGACGCGGCCCACGTGGCGCAGTTGCTGGCCCAAAGCCATCCCGACGATACGACGGCCGTCATCGTCAATTCAAACACCGATGCCGACGCCATCAGCCTCGAATTTCAGAAAATGCAGCAAACCCATTTCAAGGTGTCGGGCGAAGACCTTTTCTCCTCGAAAGAGGTAAAAATGCTGCTGGCCCACCTCAATGTGCTCGCCAATGAGCACAATTTCATCGCGTGGGCACGGCTGCTGAAAGGGTTTGGCGTGACCATTTCCAACGCCTACGCGCGGAATTTCGTACAACTGCTGCGCCAGAACGCGATGCTGCCGAGCGATTTCCTGCTCTACGACGACAGCACCTGTTTAGAGGAGTTCGTCAAGGCTTACGACGGCACCGACATCGTCGTTTTCGACACGGAAACCACCGGCACCGACACTTCCGCCGACGACATCGTGCAGATTGCCGCCGTGCGCTTGCGGCAGGGCCAGGTGGTCGAGGGCTCGCAGTTCAACGTCTTTTTGCAGACCGACCGGCCCATTCCCGAGAAACTCGGCGACCTCGACAACCCCATTCTCGAAGAACTGCGCCACCACGAGCCGCTCCCTCCGGCAGAGGCTTTGCAGCGGTTCCTCGACTATGCCGACGGCTGCGTGCTCATCGGCCACAACGTGAATTTCGACTGGCAGATGCTCCGAAACAACTGCCATCGCCAAGGCCTCACGCCCATCGCCCGACCGCCCATTTTCGACTCGCTGAAACTCATCCGCCTGCTCAAGCCCGACTTGAAGCAGTACAAACTGAAATATCTCTTGGAAATCCTCCATTTGGAGGGCGAAAACAGCCATCTGGCCGATGCCGACGTGGCCGCCACGTGCTCGCTCGTGCGCTATTGCCACGACAAGGCGCAGGCTGCGTTGCCCCGACAGCGTGAATTTCGGCGGCAGAAGCGCGTGGCCGACCGTGCCGAAGTGCTCCGCAGGCAGTATCGGGCCGATTACCGCGAATCGCTGGAAAAACTCCACGCCGAGGGCGTTTCCGAGCCTCTCGTCGGCGAATTGCAGCATTTCCACCAGCAGTTGGTCGAGGCGGAAGTCATCCAGCCCGTAGAAAAGTTGCATTACATCGTCCGCTACCTCGCCGACGAACTCATCGCCTCCGCCGACGGCCCTTCGCTCGCGCAGCAGTTGGCGGCCCACGTCGTGGAAATCAACACGCTGAAAGAGGCCGACCTCTGCAACAGCCGCAGCCTCGACGACCGCATCTTCGTCACCACCGTCCACAAGGCGAAGGGCTTGGAGTTCGACAATGTCATCGTTTTCGACGCGGTGGAAGACCGCTATCCGTCATATTTCAACCGAAACAACCCTGCCGCCGTGGCCGAGGATGCCCGAAAATTCTACGTGGCCATCACCCGCGCCCGCAAACGCCTCTACGTGGCGCAGTGCCTCACGCGCATCGACTATCACGGCAATCCCCGTCCGCGCCAACTCACCCGTTTTATGAATCCGATTCAGAAGTTTTTCGGGTAGAAATTCCCCAAGATTTTCAATTTTAACAAAAAAACAAAACGCGGAACCGACCCATCGGTCAGCCCCGCGTTTCAGAATATTCCCTATTTCTTACCTTATGGTGCGGTAAAGCCATTGTATTCCACCATCGGGCGCACCGAATGCAGAATCATTTCCCTTTAAAACTCTATCGACTCTTTCGAAGGTATACGAAATGAAAACGTGGTATTCCCGTCTTTATTCGTAATGGCAAAATCCCCTTTACCAATCACGTCCATACCAATCACAACGTCATATTCATCGCTGTCGAACTCCATAGACATAACGTTAGTTACAATATCACCCGTCGGCAAACCGATATGCGTAAGGAAAGTATCTTTCACATCTACACCCTCATTATATCCCGACACACCAGACTTGCCAATTGGCTCAAGTCCCAAAACCTTTGCCACACGGGATGAGATGAGCGAAACAGAAGCCCCTGTGTCCCAAAGAGAGCGTTGCACTTTCACGCGCTTAACCTCTTCACCGGCAACGAAGTCTGTAGGCGCATATACATAACTTTCTGTGACGATACTGTCAACAATCTCTTGGTATTTCCGCGTAACAACTCCCATGCCAATCAGTTCTTGTAAATATCAACGCCACGTTCGATAACTTTACTTGCAGGAATTTCCTTATCCAGTTCACGCCAAAGCACTTTTGCAATGCCAGAACGACGGATGCTGATACCATCAACGGCAGCATCGCTGTTGATGATATTTTCTTTTCCGAATTTCACTGTCTGCAATTCCATATTTCAAATTCTCCTTTCTTTACGCTTGCAAATTTACAAAGATTTTTCTTAACCTCCAAATATTACATTTATTTTTCAGGAAAAACCCAGAGCGCAGCACCAACCCTCGGGTTGGCACTGCGCTCTAAGTTATCGCTTCAATCGCGGTCTGCGAGGGGCGATTTTTAATCGTCTGTCATCGGGCGAATCGAATGAGGCATCACCTGTTGATTCTGCTGGAGAGGTCTGACCTGAATAGCAGAGCAACTCAGATGGGTACCACAAGGCGTTGCTGCGGGAGCCTCTTTGTTAGTCTTATCATGATAGCCCGGAATTGTTGGCGTGGCTGACCAAAGGTATATATTTCCGCCCCAACTCGTTCCCACTCCGGCGTTCGCACTTCGGCCCGTTGCCGGGAAAAATACGGTTTCGCCGCTGTTGGTTTTGTTGACATAGAAGGCCCAGCCCTT
Organism: Prevotella sp.; assembly: GCA_017483785.1. Taxonomy (GTDB): domain Bacteria; phylum Bacteroidota; class Bacteroidia; order Bacteroidales; family Bacteroidaceae; genus Prevotella. The sequence goes on along the minus strand of JAFUVC010000015.1, from coordinate 3,014 downwards.
AGGCTGATATCCTTCAGTTGGCGCGGCGAACGTTCCAGCAACATACGCATTGTCTGGCATTTGACTTTGTGTTGCAGTGGTGAGGCCAACGTTTCCGCCAGTTTTTGTAAAACCTGTAAACGCTCCTGAAGGTGGTACTTTAAAGCCGGCAGGGCAGGGGTCGTAGATGGTTTTGACGACATTGGAGTAGTCGATATGTGTTTCAAACATTCCTGAGACTTCACCTGCATAGTCCGATGTGCCGTAATAGTTGTATCTTCCTCCTTTCATATTCGTAGTGATTTTTGTCCTTGTTGCATTCCAGGCATTCACATAAAGCGCATCCGACCAACTGTCTTGGTAGCAGTAGTATGTTTCGCCATTTTTGATATATTTTTCACCATATTGGTCACCGTCAGCGTATTGTTGATTAGTAATGCCAACAGCAAATCTCTTCCACGGTTCCTGAATGGCCATGGCGTAGCCGGCACCGTTTGTTACTCTCCAACTGTAGGCGTTAAGAGTCGTATTCTTCAGAAATCCCCCTTGTGGATAATAAATGGTTGTAGGAGAAGCCGATGATCCAAGGGGGGGACTTTTAACTTCAACAACTCCGGGCATGGCATCCTTGCGGCCCCACTGGTATTTGGTGTCCCAGTCGTAGTTCTGCGATGCGTTAAAATATTGTCCTTGTTGCGTGATGGTTACAATTTTTTCATTGTTTGTGCCCACCTGGCGTATCTTTACCTGAACCTGTCGGGCACACCATGTGTGATTGCCTTTCAGGAACTTCTCCACGTAGCCGAGGTTGTATTTCGAAATGGGGAATTTTTTCACGGTTTGGGTTTCATCGTTAGGTATCAAAGTAACGGTTTTCGTCCAGTCGTCGTCGGTGATGTAAATGTGCCAACTCCACATGATTTCTCCGTCGCTGTTTTTGACGACAATGACGGCGTTGCCCTGCTGAATCTTGTCTTTATCGACGCTGAAGTTCAGGAACGACAAGTCGCCTTCGGCGGTGATGGGGTTGGCCGGTATGGTGATGACGCCGGTTTTTTCTTCTCCCGATGCAGTATCTTGGAAATCGTGCCATAACACTTCGGCTGTAACCGCCCCTTGAATCTTATAGTTTTCTTGGGTTACGAGTTCGCCCTTGTAATCGATAAACGTCTTCTGTCCCCATCTGTAATGGTGAGTTCTGTTTGTAATCAGATCTGAGTTATTGCTGTTTGAGCGGGGAACGCCTTTAATCCATGCTGTTCCGACAAGATCCGGGACATACTGGTCGGGCGTCCAAAGGGCTCCGTTTTTATAGGTGTTACCCATGACGAGCGGAATCTTGTAGTGGCCGCCTTGGCGCACGATGTAGCAGTTGGCCGTGGTGCGACCGCTCCATGTAGTAGTGTTATCGACTTTATACATCGAGAGGTCAAATGGTTCGGCTTCCGTGCCTTTCGTGGGGTTCTCGCGCAATCTGTTCTCTTGCCGCTGCGTTGTCATCGACCTTGAGGTGGCCACGGCAGTGGTGACGTTATTAGGCGTGAATCCGCCGGCGGTAGATTCTGGGATGATGCTTGTCAGCCAAGCGGGTGCTTCGGTTGTCCAAGTGGAAGATGGGTAGGTTACTTTGGAGCCGTTTGTTTCGGCAGCGGCAGTCGATTGCGGAGTATATTCATCGGATGCCAGATAGCCGACAATTTCCCATGGCAATGCCTCGGGAGTTTCCGTTGCGCTTTCCTGACGATAACTCGTCACCTTGAAGATGTTGGAGTTGGTGGGCTTTGCGGCGTAGGTAAAAATCGGGTCTGTCTCCACCGTAAACGTCAAATTGGCACTTTTCGGTGTGTTCGAGATGGTGTAGATGTATTTATACCCTTTCTGCCATACCTGGCCTGCCATCGAAGCGTAGAAACACTCTTCGTTGGAAGTTCCATCTGCGACAACTGTGAAAATGACGTTGGCCTCTACTCCTCCGAGTTCCTGCGGAAGCAGGATGAAGGTGGTTCCAGCGGTTTCGCCGGCTTTCGGCTCGTCGCTGGTGATTTCTTTGTTGGCTCCGTCGGTGGTCGAGAAGCCCAAATCATCCACAAAGACGGTTTTCTTGGTGTCGGTTAGCGTCCAACTCCCATCACTGCTGCCGAAATGATAGGTTCCCGTGGTTTTCACGCCAGAGATTTCAATTTTCTTGATGGTGTAGTGTTTCAGGAAATCGCCTCCCAACTTGAAACCTACTGCCGACATGACGTGTTCGAATCCGAACAGCACTTCGCGGTCTGCGCGCGAGGCAGTTTTCGTAGCGGCCATCACGTCCATCTGCTGTCTGGAATCGGTGGGTGTGGTGACGGTGAAGCCCGTTTGGCTTGCATTGCTGACGAGCGAGCAGTTGGCCGGAGCAATGGCGTGGAACGTGTAGGAGTTGTCGTCGCTCCACGTGAATTTCTTGGTGAGCGTCCAGTCGTTGGGCGTTCCGGCCTTGTGGTTGGCTATGGTTCCGCTTGCGGCCTTGTCGCCATAGATGTTGAAATTGTCGTAGAACGTCGATTTCACGAAATGCTCCTTGCCTCGTTCTTCGGAACCGTCGTGTCCGTTCATGAGCGTTCCGCGGGTTTCCTCTTCTTCGGTTTCGACAGCAGTCTCGATGGTGATGTTCTGTCCTTTGCCGCCGAAGCCGTCGATGGCATTCGTCAGCAACAGATAGATGGGCTTGCCTTCAATCGTGCCGTTGAAGTTGGTGATTTCTTTTCCGCCCGCAGCCTGCAGTTTTGCGGCGTAGTCGGCATAGCGTGCTGCGCGAGTGGCCTGCGGTTCGTCCCATCCTTGCTTCACGGTGACGCCAATGCTAAAACTTTCGTTTGCGTTGGTGTTGCCATTGTTCACTTCAACATCTTCTGAACAGGCCGTGAAGCCTAATGCCACAGCGGCTGCTGCAGCGATTCCTGTCAATATTTTCTTGTGGTTCATGTTTTTTTTTGATTTTCCAAAAATTGTTTTGACTCGTTGTTTCTCTCTCTTGGTTCTTAATCGATGGACACCGT
>JAFUVC010000113.1 GCA_017483785.1 Prevotella sp. | reverse complement strand
TGACGAGCGACGGTCCGGGATAGGCCTCGGCCTCGCGGATGGCCTTCAGACACTGTGCGTTGTCGGCACCCATGGCCACCTGAGCCACATAGACGTAGCCGTAGGCCGTGGCAATCATGCCGAGGTCTTTCTTGCGGATGCGCTTGCCCTGAGCAGCGAACTGTGCGATGGCACCGAGCGGCGTGGCCTTCGACGACTGACCGCCCGTGTTGGAGTAAACCTCGGTGTCGAGCACGAGAATGTTCACGTCCTCGCCGCTGGCAATGACGTGGTCGAGACCGCCGTAGCCGATGTCGTAAGAGGCTCCGTCGCCACCGATAATCCACTGCGAGCGCTTCACGAGATAGTGGCTGAGCGTCTGCAGTTCCTTGCAGATTTCGCAACCCTTGGCAGCGCAAGCGTCGATTTCGGCACGCAGTTTCGGGGCGATTTCCTTGGTCTTTTCAGCGTCGTCCTTGTTGGCAATCCATTCCTCGGCCAGTGCCTTGTATTCGGGTGTCACGTCGCACTTCTCGCAAGCCTCAGTGAGCAGCATGGCCACGCGCTCCTTCATCTTCTTGTTGCCGAGCACCATACCCATGCCGAATTCGCAGAAGTCCTCGAACAGCGAGTTGTCGAAGGCGGGCCCTTGGCCCTTGGCGTTCTTCGTGTAGGGTGTAGAGGGAATCGAAGCGGAGTAGATGCTGGAGCAACCCGTGGCGTTGGCAATCATTTCGCGGTCGCCGAAGAGTTGGCTGACGAGTTTCACATACGGTGTTTCGCCGCAGCCCGAGCATGCGCCCGAGAACTCGAAGAGCGGCTGTGCGAACTGCGAGTTCTTCACGTTGGCCTTCACATCGACGAGGTCTTGCTTCGAGGTGACTTCCTTGACGAGTTTGTCCCAGTTCTTGGCCTCCTGCACCATTTCGGGAGCGTCGGGGTTGAACGGAACCATCGTGAGCGCCTTGCCGAGTTTCGGATTGCCCGGGCAGACGTCGGCACAGTTGCCGCAGCCCAGACAGTCGAGCACGGAGGTTTCGATGCGGAAGTGCATGCCCTTCATCGTGGCCGGAGCCTTCATTTCGATGGTGTCGAGCTTGTCGAAGCCTTTGAGCTCCTCGTCGGTGAGCACGAACGGGCGGATAGCAGCGTGCGGACATACGTAGGCACACTTGTTACACTGAATACAGTTTTCCATGTTCCACACGGGCACGAAGGCCTCCACGCCACGCTTCTCGTAGGCGGCAGTACCGTTGTCCCACGAGCCGTCGATGGTATCGTGCTTCACGAAGTCGCTGACTTTCAGCAGGTCGCCGGCCTGAGCGTTGATGGGGCGCACGAGTTCCTTCACGAATGCGGGAGCGTCATCGGCTTTCTCGGCGTCGTCGCCCAGATTGGCCCATGCCGGGTCAACCGTCAGTTGCTTGTATTCGCCACCGCGGTCAACGGCAGCATAGTTCATGTTCACTACGTCTTCGCCCTTCTTGCCGTAAGACTTCACGATGAATTTCTTCATCTGCTCGACAGCGAGTTCCACGGGAATGACGCCCGTGATGCGGAAGAATGCGCTTTGGAGAATCGTGTTCGTGCGGTTGCCGAGGCCGATTTCCTGAGCAATCTTCGTGGCGTTGATGTAATAAACCGTGATGTTGTTCTTGGCGAACAGGCGCTTCACCTTGTTGGGGATGAAGTTGATGAGTTCGTCGCCCTCGAAAATGGTGTTCAGCAGGAACGTGCCGTTCTTCTGCAGGCCGCGCGTCACGTCGTACATGTGCAGATAGGCCTGAACGTGGCAGGCCACGAAGTTCGGGGTCGTCACGAGATAGGTCGAGCGGATGGGCGTGTCGCCGAAACGCAGGTGCGAGCAGGTGAAACCGCCCGATTTCTTCGAGTCATAGCTGAAATATGCCTGACAATATTTATTGGTGGAGTCGCCGATGATTTTCACCGAGTTTTTGTTGGCTCCGACGGTTCCGTCGGCTCCCAGACCGTAGAACTTGGCCTGGAACATGCCTGCGCCTCCGAGTGCCATTTCCTCGACCTCGGGCAGTGATGTGAACGTAACGTCATCGACGATGCCCACGGTGAAGTGGTTCTTCGGCTCTGGCAGGGCGAGGTTGTTGAACACGGAGATAATCTTCGCGGGCGTGGTGTCGGAAGAGCCGAGACCATAACGACCGCCCACGATGAGTGGCTTGTTCTCGACATCGTAGAAGGCCGACTTCACGTCGAGATAGAGCGGTTCGCCCTCTGCGCCCGGCTCCTTCGTGCGGTCGAGCACGGCAATGCGCTTCACCGTCTTGGGAACGGCGGCGAGCAGGTGCTTCACCGAGAACGGACGATAGAGGTGGACGGCCACCATGCCGACCTTCTCGCCCTGGGCGGTGAGGTGGTCGATGGCTTCGCGGGCAGCCTCCGTAGCCGAACCCATCAGAATGATGATGCGGTCTGCGTCTTTCGCTCCGTAGTAGTCGAAAAGATGGTATTCGCGGCCCGTGATTTCAGAAATCTTCGAGAGATAGTGCTCCACAACCTCGGGCACCTTGTCGTAGGCTGCGTTGCAGGCCTCGCGATGGGTGAAGAAGGTTTCGGGGTTCTCGGCCGTACCGCGTGTCATCGGACGCTCAGGCGAGAGCGCGCGGTCGCGGAAACGCTTCACGTCGGCGGGATCGACGAGTTTTGCCACGTCTTCCTGCTCCATGACCTCGATTTTGTGGTACTCGTGCGAGGTGCGGAATCCGTCGAAGAAGTTCACGAACGGAATCTGCGTCTTCAGCGTTGCCAAGTGGGGAACGGCCGTCAGGTCCATGACTTCCTGCACGCTTCCCGAGCAGAACATGGCGAAGCCGGTCTGGCGGCAGGCCATCACGTCCTGGTGGTCGCCGAAGATGCACAGCGAGTGCGATGCCAGCGTGCGGGCCGAAACGTCGAACACGCAAGGCAGCATTTCGCCGGCAATCTTGTACATGTTGGGAATCATCAGCAGCAGACCCTGCGAGGCCGTGTAGGTCGTCGTCAGGGCACCGGCCTGCAACGAGCCGTGCAGGGCACCGGCAGCACCGCCTTCCGACTGCATTTCCTGAACGCTTACGTTCTGCCCCCACAGGTTCTTTCGACCACGGGCAGCCCATTCGTCAACGTGCTCCGCCATCGGCGAAGACGGGGTGATGGGGTAGATTGCGGCTACCTCCGAGAACATATAGCTCACATGAGCCGCTGCCTCGTTGCCATCACAAGTGATAAATTTCTTTTCTTTAGCCATTTTTTTTAAAATCGATAAATGAATTTGTTAGTTTATTGTTAATTTACATGTCTCCCGACCATCCGCGTCCCAAATCCCAGTGCTTGTCATAGACAAACTCGAAGTAGGGTAGCGAAAACTCTTGTTCAATCATCGTGGTCAGTTCGTCGAGAACAGGCTCTGCCCATTTTCCGACGAGAACGATGAATTTATTGATGTTCCAAGCCACACGGCCACGCGGAATCTGCGTGTAGTCACCTTGAAACTTCGTCTCTTGCTGCATGGCTTCAGCCCGAAAATGCTCTTTGGCCCAAATCTGGCGATGCAGATGCGGGTAGTTGATGAAGGGAAGCCCTTTCTCTGCTGCTTCTTCCACCATTTTCGGCGTCAGTTCCTGCTTGCGCACGCCGAAAAGCGCCTTTTCCGTCGGGTCATACCAGAAAATGCCGACGCAGGGCATCTGCTCGTCGAACCCTTTCATGTCATCCATCAGTGCTTGATGTTCGCTGTCAGTCAGTCTTGTCATTTTCAACGGAAATTACCTAAAAATGATGATGTTGTTTAAAACTTTGCAAAGTTACAATTTATTTTTAATCATGCAAAGTGAGTGACGAAAAATCTGAAAAAAAAATCTTTTTTTCGAGAAATTCCGTAACTTTGCGGCGTGAAACTGCATATTTTCAATCCTGAGCACGATATTGCGCTGGCGGCAAACGTCCGTCGGTTCACGGCTCCGCACGCTGCCCGACAACTCCGTTCCGACGTGGGATTTATTCCTGCGTTGTGGGCCGACGACGGCGATTTCGTTGTGGTTGATGACGTTGAAATGGCCGTGCGGCGGTCGCGCCATCTGAAGCCCTATGTGGCCGATGTCCTGTATTTGACGACCGACGATTTGCGCGAGATGGTGGAACTGAACGGCAGCGTGCAGCATCTCGACGTGCAGCCGTGGGGCTGGGACCAGGGCGTGGCGGAAGTGCTGCGAAAGGCTGGTTTGGGCGATTTCTGCCTTTCTGACAAACAACTTCGTGACATCCGCGAGTTGAGCGGTCGTCAGTGGGCGGCGGCGAATCTTCTTCCGACTTTGCGACAGAATTTGCCGTTTCCGACCGTCGGAGAGTCGCAATTCGTTGCTCGCGAGGCCGATTTAGCCTTTTCTGAAAGCCATCCTCTCGTGCTGAAATCGCCGTGGAGCAGCAGCGGTCGCGGCATTCGCTACGCTAACGACCGACAGCAGTGGGAGCGCAACCTGACTTGGGCTCGCCGCGTCATCCGGCAGCAGGGTGGCATCATGGTGGAGCCGTTCTACGACAAAGTGAAGGATTTCGCGATGGAATTTGAGACGATGGACAACGGAACGGCAGTTTACAAGGGATTGTCGCTGTTTACGACCAAAAACGGGGCCTACACGGGCAACATCATCGCCACGGAGCGGGCGAAACGCGATATTTTATCGAAATTTATTCCAGAAAACGCTCTCGACATTCTCAAAAATGCAATCATTGAACTCGTTCAGACGGAACTGCTGAATCGCCATACATACGCAGGGCCTTTCGGCATCGACATGATGATTGTGCGCACGGAAAACGACGAGACGGCCGTTCATCCTTGCGTGGAACTGAATTTGCGGCGGACGATGGGTCACGCGGCCTTGTCCATTGCCTGCGACGAAACGATGCCGCAGCGCGTGATGCGACTTGAATACACCGACCGTTATCGGCTGAAAATCGTGAACACGAACGAAAACGTGGTTGACGGCTACGTGCTTTGAAGGCCGACTTACAACTGCGTGCGGCGGTAGAATTCCACGTTTTCCTTCATCAGCAACTCAATCGGCATATAGTTCACCCGACGGATTTTTTTCTTCAGCACGATGGCCTGAAACAGCGAGTCGATGCTGGCATAGCCCTGCATGTAGGCGTGTTGGGCAATGAGGAAAGAAACGCTGCCGTCGCGCATACATTCGGCATTTTTCGGAACCATGTCGTAGCCCATCACCTGAATGTTCTGGCGGTTGTTCTTGAGCAGGTATTCGCCGATGAGATAGGCCCTCGAATTGAGCGTGATGCAATGGTGAATCTGAGGATTTTCGTTGAAAAACTGCTCCAGAATGGCCCAACATTGCTTGCGCGAGCCGTTGAGCGGCAGTTCCAGTTCGCGGATGGCGACGTGGGGAAAGTGGTCGGTCATGTAATGGCGGAAGCCGACCTCTCGGTTCGTCTGCTGCTTACTGGTCACACGGCCGTTTTTCGTCTGCTTCATGAGCATGATTTCCTTCTCGTTTGGAAAGGCCATCATCAGGATTTTCGCCGCAAAAGAGCCGCTAGCGATGGAGTCTTGGCCGAAAAACGAGAGTGGCCGCAAATCGGGCATATAGGAGTCAAGGAAAATGAAGGGAATGTCGCGCTCGTGCAACTTGTCGGTCAGTCCGCGGGTCAGTTCGAGTTCTGCCGGCACAATCACCACGCCGTCGGGATTCTCGGCCAGAATTTTCTTGTAGCAACGGATGAAAGAAGCGTCGTTGAGTCGCTTGTAATGGCTGATTTTCACCTCTACGTGGAAATCGCGCCGCGACTCCATTGCCCTCATTGCGCCTTCCTCAATTTCGTCCCAGTGGGCCTCTTGGTCGTGCTCCGGAACAATCATGTGGAGCGTGCAAGAGCGGTTGTAGGCCAGTGCCGAGGCATAGGCATTGGGCTGGTAATCCAGTTCCTTGAGTACGTTTTCAACTTTTTCGCGAGCATATTTCGATACGTTGGGACGATTGTGCAGAACGCGGTCAACGGTTCCCACCGATACGCCGGCCCTCTCTGCAATGTCCTTGATTCGAATATTTTTTGTCATTTTTATCCTGGAAAATTCGGTTTGCGAGTGCAAAATTACAAAAAAAAGTTGAAAAAATTGCATTTTCGCTCACATAATCGTAACTTTGTACCCGATTTTCACGATAAATCATCAAAAAACATAAGAAAAATGAAAGCATTTGTATTTCCCGGACAGGGTGCCCAGTTCGTAGGAATGGGCAAGGAACTCTACGAGCAGAACGAAGTGGCTCGCGATTTTTTTGAGAAGGCTAACGAGGTGTTGGGCTTCAGAATCACCGACATCATGTTCGACGGAACCGACGAGGAACTGAAGCAGACGAAAATCACGCAGCCGGCGGTTTTCTTGCATAGCGTGGTGTCGGCACTGGCCTTGGGCGACGATTTCCAGCCCGCGATGGTGGCCGGACACTCGCTTGGCGAAATGTCGGCACTCGTGGCCTCGGGTGCCATTCAGTTTGAAGACGGCCTGCGACTGGTTCACACCCGCGCCATGGCCATGCAGAAGGCCTGCGACACGAATCCCGGCGCGATGGCAGCCATCATTGCGCTGCCCGACGACGTGGTGGAGGGCATTTGCAGCGAGGTGAGCACGCCCGACTGCATCGTGATTCCAGCCAACTACAACTGCCCCGGACAGTTAGTCATTTCGGGCCATGTTGAGGCCGTCGGTGCTGCCTGCGTGAAGTTGAAGGAGGCCGGTGCGAAGCGTGCGTTGCAGTTGCCCGTCAGCGGTGCGTTCCACTCGCCGCTCATGGAACCGGCACGCGAAAAACTCGCAGAGGCCATCATGCAGACGCAGTTCCAGACGCCGAAATGCCCTGTCTATCAGAATGTTGACGCGCTGCCGCACACCAATCCCGAGGAAATCAAGCAGAACCTCATCGCCCAGTTGACGAGTCCCGTGCGCTGGACGAAAACCGTGCAAAACATGATTGCCGACGGTGCTACGGAGTTCACCGAGTGTGGTCCGGGCAAGGTTTTGCAGGGCATGATTGCGAAAATCGACCGCGAAGTGCAGGTTCAGGGTATTTAAGAAGAACGAGAATCGAAAAGCGATGAAACCGATTATTTACCAGATGCTTCCGCGTTTGTTTGGCAACAAAAACCAGACGCGGAAGCCCAATGGAACGCTCGAGGAAAATGGTTGCGGAAAGTTCAATGATATTGACAACGAAACGCTGAAACGCATTCGTAATCTTGGAGTTACGCACGTTTGGTTCACGGGCGTAATCCGCCATGCCACGCAGACGGATTATTCCGCTTTCGGCATTCCGCGCCAGCATCCGCAAGTGGTGAAGGGCAGGGCAGGGTCGCCTTATGCCATCGCCGATTATTACGACGTTGACCCCGACTTGGCCGACAACGTCAATCAGCGGATGGCCGAGTTCGATTCGCTGGTTCATCGCACCCACGGGCAGGGGATGAAGGTCATCGTCGATTTCGTTCCCAACCACGTCGCGCGCGAATATCAATCGGTCTGCAAGCCGGAAAACGAGCCTGATTTTGGCGAAAATGACGCGCCCGGGATGCACTTTTCGGTGAACAATAATTTCTATTATCTCTGGGGGCAGCCGTTGGAACTTCCGTTCCTCGAAACTGAAGAAAATTCACCTTCCTCCTACGAAGAAATCCCCGCGAAAGCCACGGGAAACGACCAGTTTTCCAACCGTCCGACGCGCAACGACTGGTACGAGACCGTCAAGTTGAACTACGGCGTTGATTATTGCGATGCCGGCGGTCGTTCCGAGCATTTCGACCCGATTCCCGACACATGGCAGAAAATGCTGAACATCCTGCTTTTCTGGGCTTCAAAAGACGTCGACGCCTTCCGTTGCGACATGGTTTTCATGGTTCCCGTGGCGTTCTGGAAGTGGGCGATTGCGCAGGTTAAAAACGAATATCCGAACATCAAATTCATCGGCGAAATCTACGATCCGCCGCTCTATCGCAGTTACATCGACGCCGGTTTCGACTGGCTCTACGACAAAGTCGGCATGTACGACTGTCTGCGCGATGTCGTTTGCGGAAGGCGTCCAGCCAGCAGCATCACGGCGCAGTGGCAGTCGGTTGATGACATCCTCGACCACATGCTCTATTTTCTCGAAAACCACGACGAACAGCGCATTGCGAGCAATTTCTTCGCCGGCAATGCCCAGAAAGCCATTCCTGCCGCCATCGTCAGCGTCTTGCTCAACCGTTGTCCGTTTATGCTCTACGCCGGACAGGAATTTGGCGAGCGCGGCATGGACGAGGAAGGTTTCAGCGGACGCGACGGTCGCACGACGATTTTCGATTATTGGTGCGTCGATTCGCTGCGGCGCGGCTATTATTTCCCGATGCACCTGAACAATGCCGAAAAACGCCTGAAAACCTTCTACAAGCGCCTGCTCACAATTGCCAATACGGAAAAAGCCGTCAGCGAGGGCGAATTTTTCGACCTGATGTATTGCAATATGCAGTCGTGGCAGTTCAACCCGAATCAGCAATACGCCTTTTTGCGTAAGGCCGACAACGAACTGCTGCTCGTCGTTGCGAACTTTTCCGACGATGCCGTGCACTGCGGTGTTTTGATTCCGCAACACGCCTTTGATTTCCTGAAAATCGCCGAACAGAACGCCATCGTCGCCACCGACCTGCTCACGGGCGAAATCCTCACAACAAACCTTCTTGCCGACGCGACGGTGGAAATCTCCATAAATGCGTTCAGCGGTCGGGTGCTGAAATTCAGCCTTTAATTTCCTCGAAATGGCATTTGTGTCAGACGATTTGAAAAAATATCGAGTATGATTCATTCAGAATTGACAGAAAATAGAATTGATGGATTGGAAAAACTATTCAATGTCTTTCCAAGGGATGTTTCATTTCGTGGTGCCTATCTGAAAGGAGTGCTGTTGCATGACAATGGAGATGTGCAATTGACCTATTCAATCAAGTCAGAAAAAACGTACATCATTGTTTTTGTGATGTCTGACTGTGAAGATTTGACAAATTTTCGTGTAACAGCCCAAAAAATCAAAATCGAGGGAATTGACATCGACGTTGTTCAGAATGATATGCTGCATTTTGTCGATCAGTCGAACGCGATAGACATCGTTTGTCGAGGTATAAAAATTGCGACAAATGTATTGCTGTCCGAGGATTTTGCAAAAGAACAGGCCACCAAACTGACACAAGAGTATTCTGACATCATTCAAAAGAAGTTCCTCGATTTAGAGAAACTCGAACCATTGCCCAACGGCGAACCCTTGTTCCGCAGAGACGACAGTTATCATGGCATCCATGCGAATCACCACACCATGTACAAACTGAGGGATTTGCGCAACAAAGACAACAGCATCGTCTATGACTTTCTCATTGAGTTTGACAGAAACAATCCCAGTCTGGGCATCTATTATGGTTGCAAGGCACTCATTAAAAAAGGCGACAATTTGGAGCAGCAAATATCGTTGCAAAACGAATGGAACGACATTATTAAAGATGAAGTAAAGGAAAAACTAAACAACTTGTTCCCAGATAAAAAATTTGACAATCGGTTCAAGCCGACAGACAATGCCAACGACAACACTTTTTGGCCTTTTTGGATTTCCTTGCATGAAGATGAAAATATCGTGGAAGTCGCTGTGCGGGCAATGATTGTCATTAGAAATGAATACAAGCGATTCTTGGAAGGAAAAAATTATACTGCCGACGACACTTGCAATTATCGGGTCAAAGCCGTTTTGAAGGGGAAAAACGACGAAATACATTCCCAATCAAGGTTCACGGAAGAAAGTTGGATAGAACTCCGACGACCGTGGAAAGACACAAAAGGAAAAATCAATCCATATCTGGAAAAACTCAACGAAAAATGGGCAGAATTGTTGGACAAATTCATTGCCAGAGCCGTCGAAAACGGAATCGTCACGGAAAACGTCGATGGCTATGAAAAAGCACTGATGTATCACGTCACCACAACAGAATTTTCCCTGATGCTGCGCCTGCTCATAAACCGTTTGCCCGATGAAAAATCTGTGCCTTGGACATTGATTTGCAGGCAATTCCTCGACAAAAAAGGTAAAACCGTCAGCGAAAACACCATAAAAAAGTCTTGCGAAAGATATTTGAAGATTCACCACCCCGATTTTTATGATTGTAGAACTAACGCAGAAAGAATCAAGTGGGAAGAAGGCAAAAAAGACGATTTCGTGGTTCAATTCAGAAAATTGATGAATTAACTATTTTTCTGTTCCCGTGAACAAATCGGATTGAAAGAAATCCCTTATCTTTGCGCCATATTTTTAAACATAAAAAAGTATGGCAACAAAAATTTTATCAATCATCGTCGGCCTCCTCTTATTGGTCGAAGTCAGTGTTAGAGTTTTTGGTTGGAAATATCCAACCGAGTTCACTTATCGGATTTGCCGTCCTTTCTGGATGTCGTGTTCCATGCGAGTCGGCCTCCTCGTTACAATGGTGGAAATCATTGTCGGTGCCATTTTGATATACCAAGGATTCGTCGGGGTTTTCTGATGATAAACAGGTTAAAAAAATGAAATATGCGGAAGAAATTTAGAACATTAGATAAACTGAAGTTGCGAAAGGCAGTTTTGGAGGAGTTGAGTATCCTTACCGCCAGACCTGTAACTGGTGTTCGCCAGTTGGAGAAACGGATGGCAAAAATCTATAAAAAATATGGAAGAAAAGACCTTGAGTATTATGCCGCAGAGTGCATTGACGACTTGAAGTGGCAGCGATGGTGTTTGCTGCGAGATAGTTTTGAGTGGACGGACGAGAATGTCGCACGACTTGAAGCAGCAAACGAACAGCTGAAAGAAGCCTTGCTTGATATGCGCCGACAAACCATCGAGGTGTATGAGGATGTCCGAAAAAGGATGACGACAGACCAAAATCTCTACGTTTATGGCTCTCTTTGGGTGAAAGAGATGGCATTTGAGAATTGGCAGCACGACGAGGATATGCAATATGACATGTTAGACATAATGACCTCCAGACCTTATAGTGGTTTCTACTCGGTTGGTGGCGTAAGTATGACGTATCATTTTTATCACGATGAAATCCATTCGGACAGTCCCGATGATGCCGATAAGTCGGAAAACTATTTGCTCTATCTGGAAAATAAGCTTGACAACTGGAACGAGCTGATGCCGATTGAAAAGACTGCCCATTTGCATTTAGTCTATGCGATACATAATCTATACGAGCATTGTAACTGGTCGTTGCAAGATATTTTTGCCATCAAGTCGTATCAGACGAAAATAGAAATAGAATACGCTCCCCGATAGGTAGCGATGACTGATGAATAAACCGTTTTCGCATGGCAGTCTTTCCTTCCATTTGAAAAAATCTTCAGAAAAATTTGACGGTTCAAATGTTTTTTGTATCTTTCCTCTATAAACTTGAACACAAATTGCCCCGCCAAGCAAATATCGGTGCTGCCGGTACATTCTAAACAACACGACAAATTAACACGGCCACCTGTCTGTTTCCGTGTTTTGGATAATACTTTCCTCTTC
>JAFUVC010000112.1 GCA_017483785.1 Prevotella sp. | reverse complement strand
TCCCAAATCTTACCATTCCAGCCCAGCGTGTGCATGGCACTCCAGAAACCGTGAGTCAAGTGGAGCCAGATGGCCACAATCCAGATGACGTACAGCACAACATAGACGGGATTCGAGAACGTGCTCACGATTTTTCCGAAGCCGTCGGCAGGAGCCGGGTCGAAGTGAATCGAGGGGAACAACTCGGCAAACATCATGTTGTACCAGAAGTTAAACAAGTGCAGAATCAGGCCCAGCAGGATGATGATACCCAGCACGAGCATGTTCTGACTGGCCCACTCCACCTTCGCGGGCTTGTCCGTCACGGCGTAGCGCTCAGCGCCACGGGCCCGACGGTTCTGAGCCGTGAGGATGAAGGCAAAGACAATGTGAACCACGGCGAGCGCAGCCAGGCCGAGCGTTGCCGCAACGGCATACCAGTTGGCTCCCAGCAATTCACAAATCATGTTGTAGGCCTCTCCCGAGAAGAGGGCGGCGACGTTCATGCAGCAGTGGAACGTCAGGAACAGGATCAGCGCAACGCCGGTGACCGACATCACGACCTTCCTACCAATTGATGAATTGATTAACCACATAAATGATTGAAATTTAAAATTATTTTAGTTAATTATTGAAACTCAAATCATGGTATTTAGGTAGGGACACACCCTTTCAGACTGCAAAAATACTACATTTTAATGACAATTCAAACAAAAAAGTGTAAAAAATCCGTTTTCGGGGGAGTTTTTACACCTTTTTTCTTAAAAATAGTCGAAAAACAATGAATTTTTCGTATCTTTGCACATCCAATGAAAACTAATCACAGAATCAAATGAGAATTAAATCCACAATTTTACTGTTGCTGCTGGCCGTATGCAGCGTACGCGCCGCAGGATTTCCGACCCTCAGCGAAGGTGGAAACGAGTATTGGTATTACCTGAAATTCACGCAGGGAGTGTATGTCGTGGCCTCGAATGGCGACGGCGTGGTGTGTAAGTCGGCCATTCCGACGGGCAAGGCCGCCCAACTCTGGAAAGTGGAGGGCTCGGCAGCCAACGGCTACACGTTTACCAACAAACTGGGCCTGCAACTCTACGCGAAAGCCACGTCGCAGGGCTCTGAAATCTGTGCGTCGAAGTCGCCGGGCTCGCTCAACAAGTTCAAAATCAACACCCGAGGCAGCAACTACACGATTACGCCCTTCTCAAACACCGGACAGGCTTTCAACTGCTGGGGTGGAATGGGTTTCAAGCACGATGTGAAACTCTACGACTCGGGCGATGCCAACGCGCCGATGGCGTTTCTCACCGAAAGTGAGGGAAAGGTGGAAAACACGCTCGTTTCGATGATTCCCTATCCGCTGTCGGTGAGCCAGAAAGAGGGACGGTTCGACCTGCGCGAACTGAAAGCGATTGTTTTCAACGGCGAGTCGAACCAGCCGATCGCCCAGCGACTGGCCGACGACCTGCAGCGCACGGCCGGAATCAGTTGTCAGGTGCTCGATGGCGCTAAAAACACGCCTTCGGAGAAGCATCTGAGCCTTGCCATCGACGCGTCGCGACCCTCGGAAGGCTATCAACTCTCGGTCGGCGACGGCGGAATCCAAGTCCGTGCGTCGGACTTCGGCGGCTTTTTCAACGCCTTGCAGTCGCTTCGCCAGATGATGCCGGTGGCCATTTACGGAAAAACGCTGAAAAGCAGTGAAGACTGGACGATTCCGCAGGTCGATATCACCGACAAGCCGCTGATGTCGTATCGTGGATTCATGCTCGACGTGAGCCGCCACTTCTTCGACAAAGACGAAGTGAAAAAACTGCTCGACGTGGCCGCCATCTATAAACTGAACCGCTTCCACTGGCACCTGACCGACGACCAGGGCTGGCGAATCGAGATTCCCGAATATCCGAAACTGACCACCGTGGGCGCCATTCGCTCGGGTTCGATGCAGAGTTACGACCCCACGAACGGAACGACACTCTACGACGACACGGAATATGGCCGCGGATGCTTCTACACGCTCGACGACCTGCGCGAAATCGTGGCCTACGCCAAGGAGCGCAACATCGAGATTATCCCCGAAATCGACATGCCCGGCCACATGGTTGCGGCCGTCACAGCCTATCCGGAACTGAGTTGCGACCCGTCGAAGACCTACAGCGTGCGCATTCCGGGCGGCATCAGCACCGACGTCCTCAACATCGGCAAGGACGAGACCATCGACTTCCTGAAATGCGTCTTGGGCCACATTGCCGAGGTGTTCCCCTACGACTATATCCACATCGGCGGCGACGAATGTCCCACCACGGCGTGGCAGAACAATGCCGACTGCCAGCGTCGCATCCAGGAAGAGGGACTGGGCAATGTCAACGGGCTGCAGCCGTGGCTCGTGCAGGTCATCGGCAGTTTCCTGCAAGAAAACTACGGCAAGAAGGTCATGGCGTGGGACGAGGTCATCGACCACTGGAACAGTTCCTACTCCGTCGATCCGCTCATCATGGCGTGGCACGACGGTCGCGCTGCGGCATCGGCCAACAAGGGCTTCAAGAGCGTTTTCGTGCCCTCGCCGCGCTATTATCTCGACCAGTTGCAGATTACTCCGAGCCAGTTGGAAATCGACGCTCCCTACATGGGCGGCTATGGCGACGGCTACATCACCAGCGTTGAGGGAATCTACGGCTTCAACCCCCACGGTGAGGTCAGCGGTCGCGAGCACTTCGTCGTCGGCACGCAGGTGAACCTCTGGACAGAGACCTGCACGTCGAATCGCGAGGCTGAATATTGCTTCTTCCCGCGTCTGCTGGCACTGAGCGAAGTGGCGTGGCGGTCGGCTTCGCAGAGAAGTTTCCCGAGTTTCTACACCCGTCTGCAATCTCAGGATGAAGTTCTCGACGAGAAAGAAATTTTCTATGCGAAACACTACTTCGAGCCCGCCGACCTGACTCCGGCCGAGGAGGCTATGGCCGAGGCTGAGGACCTGCTCGAAAAGAGCGTTCCGGGCACGGTCGGCTATCCCGACCAGTCGGCCTACAACGCCTTGCAGCAGGCACTCGACGCGCTGAAGGGCGACGTGGACAACTCGTCGAAACTCACCGCGCTGCAAAATCAACTTCAGGCCTACAAAGCCGCCCCGATTATACTGCCCGAGGAAGGCAAATTCTATAAGATTACCAGTGCCGCCACGTTCTTCCGCACGCGCTTCAACGGCTCGTCGCTCTACGCGAAGGGCGACAACGGCGTTTACGTACACTACACACCCCAGACTGAGCCCGAAGAACTCTGGCAGTTCATTCCGCAGGCCAACGGCTCTTACAAGATGTCGAACATCTGCACCGAGAAAATGCTTACGATGCCTGCCTCGGCCAACGGCGAAGTGAAAACCGCACAGACAGGCACGAACTTCACCATTCGCAAGGCCACCAAGCCAGCCGGAGGCCACACCTACATTCCGGGCGTGGTGAACATCAAAAACGGCCGCTACAACCTCTATGCGCGGCTGTCGGGCTCGAACATCACCATCGTGGCTAACACCGACTCCACGCTCTGCTATCCCGGCACATGGCGCATCGAGGAAGTCGATGACTACACGCTTTTGATGCAGAAACTGGTGGAAAAGGGCGAACTCATCTGCGAAACGGCCAAGCCGGGCCAAATCGACCAGCCGACGGAGAGCGCATTGCAGTTCCTCAGCGAGAAAATCGTGGAACCGGGTCGCGAAGCCCTTTCACAGCAGCCCGTGAGCCGCGAAACCTATCTGAAGTTCGTCGCCTTCTACGAGGAATTCCGCAAGATGCCGAAAGCGAAGATTGAAGACACCATCGACGAAGGTTTCTATTACCAGATTCAAAATGCCTATTTCACGGATAAATACGCCTGTGCAAACGCATCGTCGAACATCGTGGAACCGAAGAATTACGCCGACAACGACGGATTTAAGTGGATGTTCTCCAAAAATGCCGACGGCACTTTCTTCATCACCAGCAAACTGACCTCGACCGGTGCCTATGTCAGTTCAAACGCCGCCGACCAGCAGGTGCGCCTCGGCCAGAACTACAAATGGACGCTGCGCCAAGTGACCACCGACCAAGGAAACACGGCCATCGCCATCACCGACGGCACGAAAGCCTTCAGTTGGTACACCAATCCGGGCGTGTGGAACTACGTGCTGCTGAAGCCCTACGACTGGGGTGCCAGCGTGTGGAATCTGATTAAAACCAACGAAGACACGCCCTCGGGCATCACTTCTGTCACAACGGGCGCGTCGGACAATGGCTGCTACGACCTGATGGGAAGAAAATACCAGAGCGAAACCAACCTGCCCAAGGGTATCTACGTCAAGGGCAACAAGAAAATCGTGAAATAAAAGGGATTAAAGAAGCGATTGATAGAGTTCGGCGACCTGACGGGCGACGTCAGTGCCCCGGAACCGCCGGATATAATCCTGACTTTGGCAAATGCGCTGCTCGCGGCCTTCGGCTCCGGGCAGCGTTTTTGTGATGACATCGGCGAGGGCGCGCTTGTCGTCGGGCGCCACGTAGAGCGACGCAGGTCCGCCAGCCTCTTCCAGACACGAGCCCGTGCAGGCCACAACGGGCAGTCCGCAGCCGATGGCCTCGATGATGGGAATGCCAAAACCTTCGTAAACCGACGGATAGACGAAGGTTTCGGCCAGCGCGTAGAATGCGGGCAAATCGTCGTCGGGCACGCCGTGGAAGAACCTCACCCGAGCCGTCAAGCCCTGTTTTTTCGCAAATTCGAGAACCTTGTCGGCGTATTTTGTCCGCCGACCCACGACGACGAGCGAAATTTCCTCTGGCAGATGGGCTAACGCCTTGACAGCCAGCAAGATATTTTTCCGCGCCTCGATGGAACCGACGCTCAGCATGAATCGTTTCGGCAGTTGATAGCGCTGCCGGACCGATTCCAGCGATTCGGGCTCGACTTTTGCCGAAAATCGCGGCGAAAAACTCTGGTAAATCACCGAAATGCGGCTTTCATCGACGTTTCCGAGTTCCATGATGTCGCGCTTCGTGCACTCGCTGATGGCGATGATGTGGTCGGCCTCGCGAATGGTCTGGCGGAACTTCCAAGCGTAGATTTTCGTGTCAATCCAGTGGTAGAATTCGGGATGTCGGAGGAAAATCAGGTCGTGGATGGTGACGACGCTCCGAATGCCGCTTTTGCGAATGCCGACGGGCAGTTCGCCCGACAGTCCGTGAAAAATCTGCACGCCGTCGCGCCGCAAATCGCCGACGATTCCGCGAGTGCGCCAATAGGATGCGAGGAGCGAGGAACGAGGAGCGATTTTCGATGTTCGATTTTCGATGTTCGAGGGATAGCAAAACGCCACGTTTGGGCGGTCTGAAATCTGGCCGCGCAGGTCGTCGCGCCCTTTGTCGGGCGCATAGAGTCGCAGTTGCAGGTTCTGGATTTCGGCCAAATCGTTGACGAGCGTCCGCCCGTAACTGCCCAGTCCCGTTCCGTTTCTGACAATGCGCTTGGCATCGAATCCGACGACAGTTGCGGTAGTTCCCACAATGCCAAATCGTATCATTTCGCCCAGCATCTCTTTTTTCTGCATAATTCTCAATTTGCTGGCAAAATTACGAAAAAAAACGGAAATCGGGGCTTTTTTTTTGTTTTCTCTTAAATTTGTATTATTTTTGCAGATAAAT
>JAFUVC010000111.1 GCA_017483785.1 Prevotella sp. | reverse complement strand
CCGTGGTTCACGCCGATGCGGATGGCCGTCTGGTGCTCGCGACACAGGTTCAGGAACGGCACGAGCCGCGCCTCGATTTTCTTCAATTCCTCGGCATATTCCTCGTCGGTATAGTCGATTTTATAGAATTTCCGCGCTGGATCGACGTAGTTTCCGGGGTTGATGCGAACTTTGTCGGCATAGAGCGCGGCCACGTCGGCCACATTCGCGTTGAAATGCACATCGGCCACAATTGGCGTGTCGTAGCCCCGTCGGAGCAGTTCCGCCTTGATGTTGCGCAGGTTTTCGGCCTCGCGCGTTCCCTGCGTGGTGAAACGCACGAGTTCGCCACCTGCCTCGATGATTCTAATCGCCTGAGCGACAGCGTTTTCCGTGTCGAGCGTGGAAACCGTCGCCATCGACTGCACCCGAATCGGCGCATCGCCGCCAATCGTTAGGTTTCCGACATGGACAACCGATGTCTGGCGACGTTGATGATTGAAATTACTCATTAATTCGTCTTGAACTGATATTTTACACCAGCCAAATCGGCATTGGCTTTTTCGATTTTATTCTTCAGATTCTCCTTATAGTCGGCCAATTTCTGGCGAAGTTCCGCATTGCCGACTGAAACCATCTGCGCAGCAAGAATGGCGGCATTCAGCGCACCATTCACGGCAACCGTGGCCACAGGGATTCCCGGAGGCATCTGCACGATGGAGAGCAGCGCGTCGAGGCCGTCGAGCATCCCCTTGATGGGCACGCCGACGACGGGCACCGTGGTCTGTGCCGCGATGACGCCGGGCAGTGCCGCCGCCATGCCAGCACCGGCAATAATCACTTGAATGCCGCGTTTTTCGGCGTTTTTAGCGAACTGCTCTACGGCTTCGGGCGTGCGATGTGCCGACAGAGCCTGCATTTCAAACGGAATCTGCATTTCGTTGAGGAAAGCGGCGGCTTTCTCCATAACTGGCAGGTCGCTGGTGCTGCCCATGATGATGCTAACGATTGGAGTCATAGTCTTTTATTTTTTTGAATTTATATACGAAAAATCGTGTAAAACGCACAGATGAAGCCGATGCCGAAGCCGCCGACCACCTGTGCCAGCGTGTGATGGCGCAGAATCATGCGAGCCGAGCTCACCAAACCGCCCACCACGATGATGAGGCAGAGCCACCAGATGGGGTTGAACGACCACTTGAACGAATAGGCCACCAACGCGCCCGCGAAGCCGCCGATGGTGGCGGAATGGGCGGAAATTTTCCACGCTACGTTCACGATGGCGCACACGATTTGAATGGCCAGCGCGGCGAGCAAAATGCTGCTGATGACGTGCGGAATGTGGATGGAGTTCATCGTGTAGTAGCACGTGAAATAGCAGATGATGGTGATGATGTAGGGCACCATGAGCCGTTCTTTCGGCCCTATTTCGTGGGAATGCCAGCCCTGCGCACGGCGATAGAACCGAATGAGCAGCGAGGGCAGCAGAATGGTGAAGATATAGGCTTGCAGCAACACAAAAAACTTGAATTGCCAGGGCATGATTTTCAGGTAACTGAAGAAAAACAGGGCTGCCAGTCCCACCAGCGGGAGGTAGGACGGGGCGAAAATCAGGCTGACGGCCTTCGCCAAGAAGATTTGCTGTTTTTCTTTCATTTTCTTATTCTTTTCTGAGTCGCGCCACGGCAATCCCCATCTGTTCGCGATATTTGGCCACCGTTCGCCGCGCTATGGGATAGCCTTTTTCCTTCATCAGCGTGGTCAGCGTCTCGTCGCTCAGCGGTTTCGCTTTGTCTTCGCCGTCGATGATTTCCTTGAGCGCCACCTTCATTTTCCGCGTGGAAAGTTCCTCGCCCGAGTCGGTCACGTAGCCGTCGCTGAAGAAATGGCGCAGCGGAAACGTTCCCCAGCGCGTCTGGGCGTATTTCTGGTTCGACACGCGCGAAATCGTCGAAATGTCGAGGCCGGTTTTGTCGGCGATGTCCTTCAGAATCATCGGGCGCAGGTCGGCCTCGTCGCCCTCTTGGAAGAAGCGCCGCTGCCAGTCGATGATGGCCTTCATGGTCGTGTGGAGCGTGTGGCGACGCTGTTTCACGGCATCGATGAAGCCCTGCGCCTTATCGACTTTCTCCTTCGCGTAGAGCAGGGCCTCTTTCGTCTGTCGGCTCATGCCCTCGCGGTTGTTTTTGTAGGCCTCGACCATCTCCGTGAACGACGGCGACACGTTCAGTTCGGGCACATTGCCGCGGTTCAGCGCGAAGGTCACTGTGCCGTCGTCGGCCGTATCAACGATGAAGTCGGGCGTAATCTGCTGCAAACTCCGTCCCATCGTCTCGCCGAGCGAGGCTCCGGGCTTGGGGTTCAATTTTCGGATTTCGCTCTGCAATTCCTCCACTTGGTCGTCGCTCAGGTCAAGGGCGTCTTCGATTTTTTTCCAATGTTTCTTCGTAAACGCGTCGAAATGGTCCTTGAAAATCTTGCGAAGTTGGGTTTTCAGCCAGCCCGTAGGTTTTCTTTCGACTTGCAGCAGCAGACACTCCTGCAACGAGCGGGCCCCGATGCCGGGCGGGTCAAACGACTGCAAAATTCCGAGAATTTTCCCGATTTCATCGACCGTGACGTCCACGTTGTGGTAGATGGCCAGTTCGTCGCTGATGGTTTCAAGGTCTTTGCGCAGCAGGCCGTCGTCGTCGAGCGACCCGATGAGATATTCCATCACTTCGCGCTCCTCGTCGGTCAGGTCTTGCTCGCCGATTTGCTCGTTCAGTTTGTCGTAGAACGACGTGGTGTCGCCATAGACCATTTCCTCGTAGTCGGCGTTCTGGCTGTTGACCGTCGCATGGAACGTCTCGGGCATTTCGTCGTCGCGACCGATGCCTTCCAGCGCTTTTTCCAGCGCATCCTCGCGTTCTTCGCGCTCGGTTTGCTCCTCGAAACTCTCCTGCTCCGGGGTTCTTTCCTCGTCGTAGAGCGCGTCGTCGGTCGAAACCGTTTCCAGCGCCGGGTTGTCGTCGAGTTCCATCGCGAT
>JAFUVC010000014.1 GCA_017483785.1 Prevotella sp. | reverse complement strand
GGTGTTGCCCTTATCGACGAGTCGGTTGAGCACCTGCATGAGGATGCGGATGTCCTCGAAATGCAGGCCGGTGGTGGGTTCGTCGAGGATGTAGAGCGTGCGGCCCGTGTCGCGCTTGGCGAGTTCGGTGGCGAGTTTCACGCGCTGGCTTTCGCCGCCGCTGAGCGTGGTTGACGACTGCCCGAGTTTGATGTAGCCGAGTCCGACGTCTTGCAAAGTCTTGATTTTTTGCAGGATATTGGGCACGTTTTCAAAGAATTCCACGGCCTGGTTGATGGTCATGTCAAGCACGTCGGCAATGGATTTTCCCTTGTAGCGCACTTCGAGCGTCTCGCGGTTGTAGCGTTTGCCGTGGCAGGTTTCGCAAGGCACGAGCACGTCGGGCAGGAAGTTCATTTCAATGGTTTTGTAGCCGTTTCCGCCGCAGGTTTCGCAGCGTCCGCCCTTCACGTTGAACGAGAATCGGCCGGGCTTGTAGCCTCGGATTTTGGCTTCGGGCAGGTTGACGAACAGCGAGCGGATGTCGCTGAAAACGCCCGTGTAGGTGGCCGGATTGGAGCGCGGCGTGCGACCGATGGGGCTCGGATCGACATTGACGATTTTGTCGATGAATTCGATGCCTTCGATGCTGTCGTAGGGCATCGGACGCTTCAGCGAGCGGTAGAAATGCTGCGAGAGAATGGGCTGCAGCGTTTCGTTGACGAGCGTTGACTTTCCCGAGCCCGAAACGCCCGTGACTACGATGAGCATGCCCAGCGGAAACTCGGCATCGACGTGTTTCAGGTTGTTGCCGCTCGCCCCGCGAATGACGATGCTGTGGCCGTTGCCTTCGCGTCGTTTTTTCGGAACTTCAATTTCGCGATGTCCGAACAGGTATTGCGCGGTGATGTGGCGGTCGTCGTCGGTGAATTTTTCCTTTTTCATGGCCTCGGGCGTGCCCTGAAAGACCACTTCGCCGCCTTTTCGTCCGGCTTTCGGACCGATATCGACGAGATAGTCGGCTGCGAGCATCATGTCGCGGTCGTGTTCGACGACGATGACCGTGTTTCCGAGGTCGCGCAGTTGCTTCAGCGAGTCGATGAGCCGCTGGTTGTCGCGCTGGTGGAGTCCGATTGAGGGCTCGTCGAGGATGTAGAGCACGTTGACGAGTTGCGAGCCGATTTGCGTGGCGAGGCGTATGCGCTGGCTTTCGCCGCCGCTGAGGCTGGCCGACTGACGGTTGAGCGACAGGTAGTTCAGGCCGACGCTGAGCAGGAAATCGACGCGCGAGCGCAGTTCCTTGATGATTTCCACGGCAATTTTCCGCTGCATGGGCTCCAAGTGGTTTTCGACTTCGCCGAGCCAGTCGCGCAGTTCGTCGATGTCGAGCGAGGCCACTTCGGAAATGTTCTTGTCCCAGATGCGGTAGGAGAGCGATTCGCGCTTGAGGCGCTGGCCCTGACACTCGGGACACTCGCAGGTGGCCAGAAACTGGTCGGCCCACTTCTGTCCGGCTGCCGACTCGTCGTTTTCCATCACCTGACGCAGGTATTTGATGATGCCGTCGAATTCAATGAAATAGTCGCTCGAGGTGTGGACGAGTTCCTTGTCGATGCGGACGTGCTCGAGCGAGCCGTAGAGAATCTCGTCCATGGCTTCTTGCGGAATTTCGCTCACGGGCGTTTTCAGCGTGAGTTCGTATTTGTGGAGAATGGCATCGACCTGCCAGAAAATCATCTGGTTCTTGTATTTTCCGAGCGGCACGATGGCGCCTTCGTAGATGCTCATCCGACTGTCGGGAATGACTTTTTTCAGGTCGATTTCGTTGACGTAGCCCAGTCCCTTGCACTTCGGGCAGGCGCCCTCGGGCGAGTTGAACGAGAAAATGTTGGGTGCAGGCTCGCCGTAACTCATGCCCGTGACGGGGTCCATGAGCCGTTTCGAGAAGTTGCGGATGGCGCCGGTCTCCTTGTCCATAATCATGAGTGCGCCGTCGCCCTGTTTCATGGCCGTCTGCACGCTGTTGCGGAGTCGCTCGAGGTCTTTTTCCTGCACTTTCAGGCGGTCGATGACCACTTCGATGTTGTGGTTTTTGTAGCGATCTACCTTCATGCCGCGCACGATTTCCTGCACCTCGCCATCGACGCGGATGTGGAGATAGCCCTTGCGGCGCATGGCCTCGAACAGTTCGCGATAGTGGCCTTTGCGCTGGCGCACGAGCGGTGCCAGAATGAAAATCGCCTTGTCGCGATATTTCGTCAGAATCATCTGCTGCACCTGCTCCTCGGTGTATTTCACCATTTTCTCGCCCGAGCGATAACTGTAGGCCGTTCCGGCACGGGCGTAGAGCAGTCGCAGGTAGTCGTAGATTTCGGTGGTTGTGCCCACGGTGGAGCGTGGGTTTTTGTTCGTGGTCTTCTGCTCGATGCTGATGACGGGCGAAAGACCTGTGATTTTATCGACGTCGGGCCGCTCCATGTTGCCGAGGAAGTTCCGGGCGTAGGCCGAGAACGTCTCGATGTAGCGGCGCTGTCCTTCGGCAAAAATCGTGTCGAACGCCAGCGACGACTTTCCCGAGCCCGACAGCCCCGTGACAACGGTGAGCGACTGGCGGGGAATTTCCACGTCGATGTTCTTGAGGTTGTGGACACGCGCCCCCCAGACATTGATTTTCTCAGTTTCTCTTTTCATGAAAAAGCCTTATTCCATCGGGGTTGAGTCGTTGCCTTCGGTGTATCCGCGCAGCAGGTTCACGGCGGTGCGGATGTTGAAATCGCGCCCGTCGGCTCCTTTCGCCCTCACCACGCAGAAATAGACGCCTTCCTTCACGGGGTGGCCGTTGTATTTTCCGTCCCAACCGGCCTTGTGGTTGTAGCAGTCGGTCCATGTGTAGAGCCTTTTTCCCCATCGGTTGAGGATGATTCCCTCAAACTCGACGATGCTCTGCGGTCCGTTGCCGCCCTCGTAGGTTCCCTTGGCCTGATAGTAGTCGTTGATGCCGTCGTCGTTGGGCGAGAAGGCGTTGGGCATTTCCAGCCGGCTTTCGGAAATCGACACCGTCAGGGGCACCCCCTCGTCGGCCCAGTATTCCTCGGTATAGCTGATTTTCTCGTCGCCGCGCGAAAAAGTGGCGTAGCAGACGATTTTATGGAGTCCGGCAGCCTTGAAGGTGACTTCGGTGTCTTCCTCGTAACGTATTAAATAAGGTGTGTCGTCTTCCTGGCCGTTCAGGTGTTGCAGCGTGAAGCGCCATTCGTAGTAGGCCGTCCAGCCCTCGGCGTTCGAGGCGTTGGCGAAGAATTGCGCGGTGATTGGGGCCGACCCCGAAATGCTTGTGCCCGATTCCTCAGTTCCGTCGGTCTTTTTCGCGGTGAACGTCGGGCTGATGGTGGGGTAGTTGTCGGCGAAGGTTGCCAAAGTGCCGAAAAGTAGTGCAACGGTGAAAAATATTTGTCTTAAAGTCATGTCAAAAGCGATTTTTTGGATAAAAACTGATAAATTTCGTGCAAAGATACGAAAAAGTTGTTGGATGTGTGTGTGAGGTTGAGAGTTTTTTTGTATTTTTGTGCTCGTAAAACAAAAAATAAGATGATGAAACGGTTTTTAAGATATGTTTTTACGGTGCTTGCCCTCGCTGCAAGCCTGTCTTTGACGGCGCAGACCACACAGTGGCGCGACATTTACAAAGCCAAGAAAAAAGACACGATTTTTGGCATTGCCAAGAAGTATGGAATCACGCTCGACGAACTGAAAGAGGCCAATCCCGAGATGAAAAAGGAGGACTATCAGCTCAAGAAGGGCGACTTCGTGTTCATTCCGTTTGAAAAGACGCCTGCCGACATCGAGGCGGAGAAAAACAAGCAGACCAAGCCCGACCGCAGCGACATACAGAAGCGCGCCATCCGCGTCGGCGTGATGCTGCCGCTCCACGATGTTGACGGCGACGGACGGCGCATGGTGGAATACTATCGCGGTATGCTCATGGCCTGCGACAGCCTGCGCCGACAGGGAATTTCGACGGAGATTTGGGCGTGGAACGTGCCCATCGACGCCGACATCCGCGAAACGCTGCTGCAAGAAAACGCCAGCAAGTGCGACATCATTTTCGGCCCGCTCTACACCAAGCAGGTGAAGCCGCTGGCCAACTTCTGCAAGACCTACGACATCCGCATGGTCATCCCGTTCTCCATCAACGGCAACGACGTGGAGCAGAATCCGCAGATTTTCCAAGTCTATCAGAGTTCGGCGTGGCAAAACCAGGCCATGATCAACGCCTTCGTGGAGCGCTTCCCGAACCACCACGCCGTGTTCGTCGATTGCAACGACTCCACCAGCCGGAAAGGCGGTTTCACGATGGCGCTGCGCAAGGAACTCGACCAGCGGAAAATCACCTATAACATCACGAACCTGAAAACGCCCGACGACGCCTTCTCGAAGGCTTTCAACCGCTCGAAGCCCAACGTCGTCATCCTGAACACGGGCCGGTCGCCCGAACTGAACCAGACACTGGCCAAACTCGAGCAACTCCATCGGCGCGACGCCAGCGTAGCCATCGCCCTCTTCGGCTACACCGACTGGCTGCTCTATACCCGCAACTTCGCCGATTTCTTCTACAAATACGACACTTACATCCCCACCAATTTCTATTATAACGCGCAGTCGCGAGCCACGCAGCAACTCGAGCAGAACTACAAGCAGTGGTTCAAGCAAGACATGCAGTACGCACTGCCGCGATTCGCCATCACGGGCTACGACCAGGCGCAATATTTCCTGCGCGGCCTTCACCAGTATGGCGCGGCCTTCCGGGGCACGAAAGAGCAGCGCGTGGGTCCGTCGCTCCAGACGCAACTCTACTTCAAACCAGCGGCCGACGGCGGCGGAATGCAGAATTCGCAGTTCATGCTCATCCACTACAAGCCCAACAAGACCATCGAGTCGATAAGTTATTGATAATTAAAGTTTTCCGATGGAAAGTTAGAAATCAAAAAGTAGAAAAATGAAGAATATTCTCCTTTTTTTCCTTTTTTCCATTCTACCCTTACAGATGAGCGCGCAGGTAGGCGAGCACCGCAGCGACTTCGCCATCGGCGTGAACGGCGGCTACTCGCTTTCCAACATCGGATTCGTGCCGAAAGTGTCGCAGGGAATGCTCGGCGGCTTCACGGGCGGACTCTCGATGCGATATGTCTGCGAAAAATATTTCAGTACGATTTGCTCCGTGCAGGCCGAGGTGAACTACACCCAGACCGGCTGGAAAGAAAGCATTCTCGACGACGACGATAATCCCGTCATCAACGGTGCGACGGGGCTTGCCGAAGAATACAGCCGCACGATAAACTATGTGCAGGTGCCCGTCTTCGCCCATCTGGCGTGGGGGCGCGAGCAGCGCGGTGCGCAGTTTTTCTTCCAAATCGGGCCGCAGTTCGGCTACTACCTCAGCGAGAGCACGAAGTCGAATTTCGAGTGGAGCAGTCGCAACATGCGCGACCGAATCAACCCCGTCTGTGCGCAGGACACGATGTCCGTGGAGCACAAGTTCGACTATGGCATCGCCGCCGGCATCGGCATTGAATATTCCGTGCGCAGGGTGGGCCATTTCCAACTCGAAGCCCGCTACTACTACGGCCTCGGCAACATCTACGGCGACACCAAGCGCGACTATTTCGCCAAGTCGAACCTCGGCAGCATCGTTGTCAAACTTGCGTGGCTTTTCGACATCACGCGCACGAAGAAATGAGCACTTTTTTACGTTATTTCAAAAAAAATGATTATTTTTGCAGGCGGAAAAGTGAAAAATAGATTCTTTTCGAGAATAAGATGATAAAATATTAACCAAAATAAATAAATTTACTAACCATTAATTAACTAAAATCATTATGTTACAAGATTTATGGAACAACAATCGCATGGTGGCGATGCTGCTCGCGATTTTGGTTGTAGTTGTGCCTTTTCTCATCTACTATGTGGTTGAGGCAAAGAAAAAACACCCTAAGGGCCTGATTTCGGCGGCCCTGTCGAACATGGGCGAGCGATTCGGCTATTACATCATGAACGCCGTGCTGCTGCTCTTCCTGTGCTCGAAATTCGGCATCAGCGACAGCGCTGCCGGCTGGATTTACGCCGTCTTCTACTTCGGCATCTACGTGCTCAGCCTGCCGGGCGGCATGGTGGCCGACAAGTTGCAGAACTTCAAGGGCACGATTATGGCCGGTCTGCTCGTCATGGCTGTGGGCTACGCCATCCTGTCGGTGCCCGTGTTTGGCGGCAACCCGGGCGCAGTGCCCACGTGGGTGCTCGTGCTGACTTGCTTCGCCCTCGTGCTCATTGCTTCCGGAAACGGCCTGTTCAAGGGCAACTTGCAGGCTATCGTGGGTCAGATGTATGACAACTACGAGGCCGAGGCTGCCAAGAACGGCCCTGAGGCTCTTGCCATCGCCAAGTCGCGTCGCGACAGCGGTTTCCAGATTTTCTACGTCTTCATCAACATCGGCGGCGTGATTGCGCCCTTCGTAGCCCCGTTGCTGCGCAGTGCCATGCTGAAACTCGACGGCTTTATCTACAATGCCGACCTGCCCCGTCTGTGTCACGGCTTCCTGAACAACACGCTGCAAGGCGACGACATGCAGAACCTCACCACGCTCGCCCAGAATTCGCTCGCTGGCTATCAGATGGGCGACATGGCCACTTTCTGCACCAATTATCTCGAAAGTTTCAACACGGGCGTTCACTATTCGTTCATCGCCTCGGCTTTGGCCATGATTCTTTCGTTCCTCATTTTCGTGGCCACCCGCAAAGTTTATCCCAACCCCGTGAAGAAGGTGAAGGCTGCCCAGACGGTTTCGAAAGAAGACGTTGCCGCCGACGCCAAGGAAATCAGACAGCGCATGTATGCCCTGTTTGCCGTGCTGGGCGTGGCTGTGTTCTTCTGGTTCTCGTTCCACCAGAACGGACAGTCGCTGTCGGTGTTTGCGCGCGACTTCTGCGACACCAACGCCATTGCGCCTGAAATTTGGCAGTGCATCAACCCGTTCTTCGTGATTGTGCTCACGCCGATTATCATGATTCTGTTCGGCGCGCTGGCCAAGCAAGGCAAGGAAATCTCAACGCCGAAGAAGATTGCGCTGGGTATGTTTGTGGCTGCCTGCGCCTACATCTTCCTCATCTTCATTTCCGTGGCCAACGGCTATCCTTCGGGCGAGGAGTTCAAGAGTCTGCCCGAGGCCATGAAGGTGTCGATGAAAGCCGGCCCGTGGGTGCTGATTGTCACTTATTTCTTCCTGACGGTGGCCGAATTGTTCATTTCGCCGCTCGGCCTGTCGTTTGTGTCGAAGATTGCGCCTCAGCATTTGCAGGGCATCTGCCAGGGTCTGTGGCTGTGTGCAACGGCCATCGGCAACCTGTTCATCGCCCTCGGCGTGACCATGCTCAACAGTTTCCCGCAGCAGTGGCAATGCTGGGCAGTGTTTGCCGGCTTCTGCCTCATTTCGATGGCTGTGATGCTGGGAATGCTCAAGTGGCTTGAAAGAGTAACCAAATAAAACTCATTTAAAAACGATAAGAATATGTTTGAAGGACAACCGAAAGGTCTATATGCTTTAGCGCTTGCCAATACTGGCGAGCGCTTTGGCTATTACACGATGATAGCCGTGTTTGCGCTGTTTTTGAGGTCAAATTTCGGTCTCGATCCGGGTACCGCAGGATTCATTTACAGCGTTTTCCTCGGTTTGGTCTATTTCCTGCCGCTTTTGGGAGGAATTCTGGCCGACAAATTTGGTTTCGGAAAGATGGTGACCACTGGCATCATCATCATGTTCGCCGGCTACTTGTTGCTCTCTGTTCCATTGGGAGGAAACACTGTGGCAATGGTGGCGATGTTGGCCGCGCTGCTGTTCGTTTCGTTGGGAACGGGCCTGTTCAAAGGCAATTTGCAGGTGATGGTCGGAAATCTTTTCGACGACCCGAAGTATGCCGACAAGCGCGATTCTGCCTTTTCGATTTTCTATATGGCGATTAACATCGGTGCGATGTTTGCACCGACAGCAGCCGTGAAAATCAAGGAGTGGGGCGAGAATTCGCTGGGTATGACGGGCAACGATGCCTATCACTTGGCTTTTGCCGTGGCTTGTGCTTCGCTGGTTTTCTCCATTGCCATTTACTACGCATTCCGGCCCTTGTATCGCCATGTGGAAGGGGGACAGAAAAAAGCGGTGAACAAAGTAGCGGAGGAGCCCGTCGAGCAACTCTCGAAGGAAGATACAAGGGCTCGCATCGTGGCATTGTGTCTTGTCTATGCCGTGGTCATTTTCTTCTGGATGGCGTTTCACCAGAATGGACTTTCGCTGACGTTTTTCGCCGATGAATTCACGGTACAGTCGTCTGAAGGATTGCAGTCGATGGCGTTCAACGTGTTCAACCTCTTTGCCGTTGTGCTCATCGTTTACGGTCTGTTCGGCTTCTTCCAGAGCAAAACCTCGAAAGGGAAGGGCATTGCCTGCGCTTTCGTCGTGTTGCCCGTGATTTACCTGATTTGGCAATATGCTCGCTTGGAAGGCTCGATAACTCTCAGTGCCCCGATTTTCCAGCAGTTCAACCCGTTCTACGTCGTCGCGCTGACGCCGTTCTCAATGGCGATTTTCGCTTATCTGGCCAAGAAAGGCAAGGAGCCGTCGGCTCCGCGCAAGATTGCCTACGGTATGCTCGTGGCGGCGGTGGCATTTGTCGTGATGATTATTGCCTCGGTCGGTCTGCCCATGCCGCAGACGGCAATGGTTGATGGCGAGTTGAAGGGCTTGCACGTGGCAGATGTGTCGGCCAACTGGCTCATCGGAACGTATCTGATTCTGACTTTCGGCGAGTTGTTGCTCTCGCCGATGGGTATTTCTTTCGTGTCGAAAGTGGCTCCGCCGCAGTTCAAGGGCATGATGATGGGTGGTTGGTTCGTGGCTACGGCCATTGGCAACCTGCTCGTTTTCGTCGGCGGCGTGCTTTGGGGCAAGATGCCGCTCACGATGGTCTGGACGGTGTTCCTCGTGCTCTGCATCCTCTCCGCGCTGTTCATGTTCGCCATGATGAAGCGACTGGAGACGGTGGCGAAGTAAAATCGTCGTCATGTCAAAAAAAGAGGACTTGCCTTGTGGGCGAGTCCTCTTTTCGTTTATCTGGAAATGTGGGTTATTCCACTCTGATTTTCCGCGTGCGGATGACGTTCTGGTTCTGCATCTTGACGATGTAAACTCCCTTGGCGAAATCGGCAGCGACGGTGGTCGGATTCTGCACGAACTTCACGAGTTGTCCGTCAACGGTGTAGTTCCAGGCCTTCTCGACGTTTTGGAAGTTGAACTGGCCGTTGTCGAAGTAGGTTTCGGAAGCGTCGCCTTTCACGATGTCCACACCTGAAGAGCCGTTGAGGTTCTCGGGCTCGTCGGCCACGCCTTCGTCAACGGGGCTCACTGGCGGCTGACGCTGCTCGTTGTCGCCGCTGATTTCGAGGCCGATGTCAATCGTGAATCCCTTTGCGGTCAGTCCCACGGGGCCGGGTTGGGGATACCAAGCGTCGGAGAAAATCATGCGGATGCGCGATTTTCCGGTGACGGCATCGTCGGGCACCTTGAAGGAGAACGGCTTCAGATTGGCCGTGTTGTCGGCTTTCTGGTTGCTCTGTCCCTGCTCGGCGATGAGTTCGTCGGTGCTGCTCTCGAAATATCCGTTGATGTTCCAGTCGGCGAAGGTGGTCATCGTGCACCATTGCAGGCCGTCGCCATGTTCAAAATAGGTGTAGTTGAGGTTAATGACGTCGCCCTGCTTGGCCTTGATGACCGTCGTGTTCGTGGCATCGACATAGTTCATGTCCTCCTTCGGCCCGGGCTCATTGCATGTATAGTTGATGTTCTGGACGCTGGCGCCAGTGGTGGTGATGCTTGTGAGATAGCGGCCTTCGAATGCGATGTGGGCATTCTCAGACTGCGGATTGAGTTCGCTCACGCCATAGGTCAGGCCGTCGCTGGCATCCTGCGGCACGTTGCTGCTACGGCTGATGGCCACCCATTGGGGCTCGCTGTAGGTCTTGAGGTCGGTGGAGACGGCACGGACACCGAAGTAGGGCTGCTCGTCGTCGGCCATCGGCATGTCGCCGACGTATGCCGACCATGCCTGCACGTGGCTGACCACGCTGACGCGGCCGTTTTCGCCGTTCTTGTAGAGTACTTCAAAGTGATCGACGTTGCCTTCGTCGTTGTAGGTGAGTCCGTAGGGGCTTGCGCCAGTCTTGTTGAGGCTCCAACTGAGTTTCACGCTGAGTTTCGAAGAGGTTTCTTTCTTCACTTCGGCCATGACATTGCTTACTTCGGCAGGCGTGGTCTGAACGCCGTCGTTGAGTTGCAACTCGCCGACGTAAACCTGATAGTCGCTGGTGATGTCTTTGGCGCGCAGACCCACGAAATCAACCTGCGAAGCGCTGCTGATGCCGTCGAGCGTGATGGTTTTCTCTTCCCATGTCTTGCCTGTGGTGGCTCCGACGGGGAATTCCTTCCACTCGCTGCCCACTTTGAGAATCAGATAAAGATTGGTCTCGGTGGTGCCTTCTTTCTTCGTCTTCACGGCGATTTTGGCATACGGCGTGCCCGAGGTTCCCGTGAGTTTCGTGCGGAAGAGGACGAGGTCGGCCGAGCCGCTGCCTTTACCTTGCAGGCTGAGGCACGAACCGCCCATGTAGGCGTCTTCGATGGTGAATTCGGGGTTCAAGACGGTGGAAGCAGTCTTCGTTCCGGCGTTATAGACGAGCCAGCGATAGGTGGGCACGATGTCCTGCGTGGAGATGTTGTACCAGTTGCCGTGGGTCTTCTTGCCTTTGTAGGTATAGACTTCGCCGATTCCCGTATTAAAATAGGTGTGGAAGGGATATTTGCCCTGAATCGTTGAGCGCTCGGGGAAGTAGGTGGCCAGTCCGCCGAACTTGGACAGCGGCGGCGTTGTACCGCTCCAGCCCCAGTTGTTGCCGGTATTTGACATGGCGGGCAGTCTGGCCGGGTTGCGGTTTCCGCCCGAGAAGGCACGCTCGAGCAGGGCCTGATAGTTGGTCTGGAATTCCTTGGCATCGTTGCCCACGTTGTAACTCCAGAAGCGGCTGCTGCCGTGTTCGCCCCACAGCACAGCACCGATTTCGCGGCCAGCAAGGTTCGTCCAAGAGCGGTCCATCGACACAATCCACACGCCGGCGTAAAGGCCGTCGGTGGTGCCCATGGCGTTTTTGGCTTCCGTTTCCGAACTGGTCATGTAACGCGAAGTGATGAAGTCGCTGCTTGAATAGTTGAGGAAGGTGTCGGCCGTCCTGCCTTCGGAGTTGCCGAAAAGGGCGTTGGAATTGGTGCTGTTCAGACTGCTTTGTTGTGTGTAGAGTCCGATGTGGAAATTGTTGAATCCGCGAGCCTTGGCCTCTTTGTAGAGTGCCTTGTGGAAGGCCACGACGTCGGCGTTGCTGTACGAGCCGTCTTCCCAG
This sequence comes from Prevotella sp., assembly GCA_017483785.1. Taxonomy (GTDB): domain Bacteria; phylum Bacteroidota; class Bacteroidia; order Bacteroidales; family Bacteroidaceae; genus Prevotella. The sequence continues at coordinate 12,436 of JAFUVC010000014.1, read as the reverse complement.
TTGTAGTTGATGCCGTCGGCGCCGAAATACTGTAGCACGCTGATGAGCGGCTTGACGTATTTGTAGGAGCCGTCGGGGTTCTTCTCGGAGATGAGTTTGGAATAGGCCTGATCGCCTGCGCCGGGAGTCCACGACTCGAAAAACTTGATGCCCGAGAGAATGTCGGTGCCGTTCTGGTGGGCCGCGTCAATCCACGAGCCGGGGGCTTGGAAAAGACCGTGGTTCCACGAGCCGAACAGGTGGGTGTAGTTCCAGAACGAATAGGTGTCGTCGCCGACATCGGTGCCGGGATAGCCGCCGGTGAGTTTCGACGTTCCCATCGGGATGTTGAGCCAGAGGCGGCGCGTGTTCTTCACGCCGCTGCGCAGTTGGTTGGCCTGATCGTCGATGACGGCGCGGGGGCGCACGTGCGAGCGCACGAATTCCATGTCAATCAGGCTGAAGCCGGCGGCTTCGAATTCGGCCTGCGTGGGATACTGCCGACCAGCCTGCTGCGCATTGTAGAAGAGGTTGAGCAGTACGCCGTCGTTGAATGGCGTGAAGTCGAAGAGTTCTCTCGATGCCGAAGGATCGTATTGAGCCTTGGCCGTCTGCACATTGGCCGTGAGAAGCATCACGAGTGCAGAAATGAATAAAAATTTCTTCATGGTTGCTATTGTTTTAGTGAATAATACTGTTTAGAAATTCGGTACGTCTTTGTCCCACCAGATGCGCGTCGATTGCCAGTCTTCGCCGCCGAGTGCGTCGAGTCCGGTGGCGATGATGTCGGCCACGGAGGCATCGTCGGTGTCGGGGAAGGGTGCGCGGCGGATGATGTCGCCATACTTCAGCGTTCCGTCGCCCTCGTCGGCGTTGAGCACGGGGAAGAGTCTCGGATAGCCCGTCCGGCGCAGGTCAACCCACGATTCGAAGGAGTTGGGGAAGTTGGCGATGTATTTCTGCGTGATGATTTTCTCGAGTTTGGTCTCTGGCGAGTCGCCCTCGTCCCATTTCACGCCGATTTTCGTCACGCTGGGCTCGTCATTGACGTTGCCGAGCGGGTCGTGGTAGGTGTAGGGCGTGGCCGAAGTCTGGGCCATGTAGTCGGTCATCATCTTGGTGTAATTGTCAACGGCCTCCATGTAACTGCGCTCGTAGATATAGCCTTCGCGAATGCCGCGCTCGTAGAAGAACTGCGCCGTTCCGCCCATGTTCCAGCCGCGCACGGCTCCCTCGGCGCGCAGGAAATCGACTTCCGACATCTTCATCAGATAGAGCGGGGCGTCGAACATATCGTCTTTTTCAAAGACGCTGCACGCGAGCATCGGATTGGTGGCTACGCTCTGTCCCATGCCCGGATGGATGCCTTCGCGCAGGCCTACGATGCGCGTGTCGGGCTCGAGGATGTCGCCCGTCTTCGTGTTCACCATGGCACTGCTGTTGTTGTTGAACAAAGGCATGTCGCCTTTCACATACGGATGGTTGAGGCTCATGAGCAGGCTCTCGAACGAGGCACTCATACGGGCGTCGTTCCACGTAATCCAAATCATGTTGAGCGGATGGGTGAAACCGAGGTGCATGCCCATCAGCGCAAATTCCTTGTCGGCAGATTCGATGACGCCTCCGGCAACGGCTTCCTCAGCCCATTTCCGGGCCAGTTCGGGCTCCGCTTTCACGCAGTGCATGGCGATGCGGAGTTTCAGCGAGTTGGCGAAGCGAATCCACGAGTCCATGCCCTTGTTTCCGAGGTATTTGTCTTTTGAAATCTCGAGGTTTTCGTCCATGAGTGCCTGCAGTTTCGCCTTGTACCAGTCGGGGCGCGTCTCGAAGTGGCGCAGGCAGTCGGTGATGAGGTCGATGTGGGCGACGATGCTCTTGTAGATGTGCTCCACGCCGTTGTAGGTGAAGGGCGCGTGCTGCTTGTTGGCGAGGAACTCGTCGTAGGGCAGCGCACCGTGTACGTCGGCGATTTCCTGCGTCGAGAAGTCGAACATGAGCAGGTAGATGGCCTTCATTTCGGGGATGGAGTCGATGGCCGGATGGTTGAGCAGCGGAACCATGGCGTTTTTCACCATGAGGTAGAGGCCGTTGGGGCCGCCGTTGAACTCTGCGCTGACGTCGTAACTCGACTGCAACGTGCCGTACATGAAGTCGTAGTGGGGCACGGTGGTGTATTGGGCGTAGTTGTCGGGGCCGAGCGAGTATTGCCGCTGATAGGCGTGTTCGCCCGGATAGTCGCCGTTTTTGCCGCCTCGCATCGAATATTGGCCGCCCTTGGCCTGCTTCAGGTAGGTCTGGAGGCTTTCGAGGGCCTTGTCGAACTGCGCTTCGGTGATGTCGATGTTGTAGTTGATTTGCGCCGGATTGCCGTGATAGACGGAGTCTTCGAGGGCTTCCTGATTGATGGTCAGCGTGTCGATGGGGTCGTCGAAGTTCAGACATGAGGAAAGCCCCAGCGTTGCCAAGCCGACGATTGCCGATATGAAAATTTTATGGTGTCTCATATTTTTTTGTCGTTTTAGAAGTTCATTTTCACGTTAAATCCATAGGAGCGGGTCGAAGGCATGTTGAAAAGTTCGAATCCGCCGAGTCCGTTGCCCGTCGAGAGCGACACGTCGGGGTCAACCGGCGCTTTCTTGTAGATAAAGAAGAGGTTGCGTCCGATGAACGACAGGGAGAGGTTCTTGCCCTCGCCGATGAGGTTGCGGAACGTGTAGGCCAGCGAGAGTTCGCGCAGGCGGAAGTTCGTGGCGTCATAGACGTAGAGCGGCGAGTACTGGCTGTTGCGGGCGCCCATGACCTGATAGTAGTTGCGCACGCCGATAATTTGTCCGCTGCCGTCGGGCAGGTACATGGCGGGGTCGCCGCTTGCCGTGAAGAGGTTGTTGGCATAGGCGAAGTCGCGGGCGTCGGCCGTGCGCTGCGAGAGTCCGAGTTCGTCGAGGAAGGCCTCGGTGAGCGAGATGACCTTGCCGCCGATGCGTCCGTTGATGAGGAACGACAGTTGGAAGTCCTTGAAATTGAGGGTGTTCGTCCAGCCGAGTTGATATTTCGAGTTCATGTTGCCGATGTACTTCGTGTAGCGGCCTTCTTTCATGATGTTTCCGTTGGAGGAGAGGAAGATGGTGCCGTCGTCGTTGTGGCGGATGTCGCGAACGTACATATCGCCGTAGGCGTCACCCTCGGAGTAGCGCACGCGCACGCCGGCCACGTCGGTGAAGATGAGTTTCTTGCGTCCGGCCTCGTCGTAGCCCACGGAAAGCACTTTGTTGTCGTTGTAGGAGAAGTTCAGGGCCGTGCGCCAGCGCAGCGACTTGCCGAAGCGGAAGTTGTAGGCCAGCGTGGTCTCGATGCCTTGGTTGCGCAGTTTGGCCGAGTTTTCATAGACGTTCAGTCCGGCCACGTTGCCGATGCTCATGAACAGTCCGGAAACGGTGGCGTTGTAGTAGGTGACGTCGAAACTGAGCCGATTGTCGAAGAAGAGCATTTCCAGACCTGTCTCAAACGAGCGCGTGCGCTCGGGCTCGGCGTTGGTGAAGAGGGTAGAACTCGTTGCCGTCATCGCTCCCGTGCGCGAACTGCGGCTGGCGAGGTTGTAGTATCGGTTGGGCACGGCGTTACCCACTTCCGAGTAGGAAATGCGCCATTTGGCGTAGTTCCACCATTTCGGCAGCCTGACGATTTCGTTAATCAGCGCGTTGGCGCCGAATCCGAAGTAACTGTAGTGCTGCGGCTTGTCGGGCCACTGCTTGAATACGCGATACTGGTCGCTGCGGAACGAGGCATCGACGTAAATCATCTCTTTCCAGCCCAACTGCACGGTTCCGAGCCATGCGCGGTCCCAGTTCGACGACTCGTATTCGCTCGTCACGCCGCTGCTTCCGTACGACGTGTTGAAGCGGTTGACCTCGGTCGAGAGTTTCTGGTTCAGCGGGTCCACGTAGGTGGCGTTGGCGATGTAAGTGCCGTAGTTGCTGCCTTTCGTGGTGTGGCCCACCCATCCGGCAGTGGCGCTGATGTCCCAGTTTTCGTGGATTTTCTTGTTGTACGACAGGAGGAAGTCGAGATACATCTCCGTCGTGTTGTCGCGACGCTTGTTGTAGGTTCCGAAGTCGTACATCGAGGCCGGCGCGAAGGTCGAGGCGTAGCGTCCGCCTTCTTCCTGATATTTATCGTGGTCGAAGTTGAATCGGGCTTGCAGCGAAAGGCCGTCGATGATGTCGAGCAGTCCGTGGAATCCGCCGTAGATGCGGTCGTTGCGGTTGATGCCCCAGTTCTGCTTGAGCAGCCAGTAGGGGTTGTTCTGGCGGGCGTCGAGATAGGCGTAGTTCATCATCGGGCCGGTGAGTTCGGCCACGTCGTTCTGGCGGATGAAGCCGTTGTCGGTCTGCACATAGTGGCCCTGCGGGTCGGAAATCCATTTTCCCTCGGCGAGGGCGTAGTTGTCGCGATAATACTGCATATCGACGTTGCGCGGAGCCGTGTAGAGGTGGTAAATCGGGTTGCCGACGTAGCCGCCGCCGATGCGGTTCTTCGTCTTTGTCTGCACATAGTTCAACGAGGCGTTGAGCGTCAGCCGGTTCCAGAGCCTGTAGGTCTGGCGGAAGGCGAAGGTGTTGCGGTTGTAGCTGTTCGTCTCAACGAGGCCGATGGCATGGCTGTTGGCCACGGAAACGTAGGTCTGCACCAAGTCCGTTCCGCCCGACACCGACACCGAGTTGTTGGTCGTGATGCCCGTGCGATAGAAGTCTTTCACGTCGTCGTTGCCGTAGTTGCGCAGGTGGATTTCGCGCTCGTAGGGAATCTTGTCCGTCGGCCTCGACAGCGCTTTCAGCGGCGACTCCGAAATCCGTCCGCCCCAGCCGTTGGCCTCGCCCAGATAGCCCTGAGCATCGACCGCTGCGCCGTAGGTGTTCTGGATTTTCGGCAGCAGCAGCGGCGTGTCGAACGTGATGTTTCCCGTGTAGTTCACCGACAGTTTTCCGGCTTTTCCCTTCTTCGTCGTAATCATGATGACGCCGTTGGCCGCCCGCGAACCGTAGAGCGCGGCTGCGTTGGCACCTTTCAGCACGTTCATCGACTCGATGTCGTCGGCGTTAATCATCGACAGGGCGTCGCCACCCTCGGCATTTGAGTTCTCGGTCATGCTCTGTGCGTCGTTGATTTGTCCGCGCGTGTCGTTGGTCATGGGCACGCCGTCGATGACGATGAGGGGCGACGAACCGGCCAGAATCGACTTGTTGCCGCGAAGTTGGATGCGCGCCGCGCCGCCTGCACCGCCCGCACTCTGCGTGACGACGATGCCGGCCACTTTTCCCTCGAGCGAGTTCGCCACGTTCACGTCCTGCACCTTCATCAGTTCGTCGGCCTTCACCTGCTGCGTGGCGTAGGTCAGCGACTTCTCTTTTCGCAGGATACCCATGGCCGTGACCACCACCTCGCCGATGTTGTGCCCCGTTTCGGGCTTCATCTTCACGCTCAGCGGCGTGGCGGCACTGGCGTTCACCTCCACAGGCTCGTAGCCGATGTAGGTGATGACGAGCGTGGCCGTCTGCCTCGGAATCGGCAGCGCGAACCGGCCGTCGATGTCGGTGATGGTCTTCGTGTTGCTTCCCTTGATGCTCACGGTGGCCCCGATGAGCGGTTCGCCCGTTTCATCGACCACCGTTCCTGTGGCCGTCTGGTCTTGCGGCTTCAGGTTCTGGATTGCCGCAGAGGGGTCTGCTTCGTGAATCGTTGCCGAAAAACTCGACACCACAGGCGCACCTGCAAGCAGCAGCGCGCAGCCTGTTCTGAAAATGCTTGCCCTCGCTTTGTTTTTCAAAGGTCGGGCCGTGAAAAAATCTTTCATATTTTAGTCAGTTTGTTGATTGCTGAATGGTTGCGTTAGTTTTGTCTGCAAAGGTAATGAAAATAATCGAAATCACGGCAGATTATTCGCGAAAAATCATTCCTTCGGCCTCGTTTCCCAAGTAAAACCGTCTTGCGGCCGATTTTCTGGCCATGCAAACGATAGCGCGAGCGCCACGACGACGCTCACGGCGATGGCCGTGAAGCCGAAGAGCAGAAAGTTGGCGTCGGTGTAGAAATTCATCCAGAACACGGTGGCCGTGCCTGCGAGGAAGCCCACGAGCGCGGCGCGAGTGCCGATGCGCGGGAAGAAGATGCCCATGAGGAACAGCGCGCCGACGGCTCCCGAGAGCAGTCCGAGAATGGTGTTGAAATAGTCGAGGAGCGACTGGATGTTCATCGTGGCCATGAAAATGGCAATCATCATGCCGACGAGGCCCGTGATGATGCCCGTGACGCGAGCGGTGAAGACGACGGCCTTGTCGGAGATTCCGGGGCGGATTTTCTTCCAGATATCGACCGTGAAGGCCGTGGAAATCGAGTTGATGTTCGACGAAATGGTGGACATCGTGGCGGCGAAAATGGCGGCGATGAGCAGTCCGGCGATGCCGGCGGGCAGTTGGCTCATCATGAAAAACGGGAAGATGGCGTCGCTCTTCTGCATCGTCAGGTCGGTGGCGGCGGGATGCGTCTGGTAGAACGTGTAGAGGCCGGTTCCGATGGTGAAGAAGGCGATGGTGACCACGACCGACATCATGCCGTTGGTGAGGATGCCGCGAGCCGCCGAGCGCTCGTCTTTCGTGGTCAGATAGCGCTGAATGACGGTCTGGTCGCTGGTGTAGGAAATCAGGTTGTTGGCCAGTCCGCCGAGAATCACCACCCAGAACGTGGCCGTTCGGTAGTCGAACGACCAGTTGAACAGCCGGAATTTGTCGTTCGCCGTGGCAATCTGGAAGAAGTCGGCGGCTCCGTCGCCCGTGTTGAAAATCAGGTAGGCGGCAGCCACGAAAGTGCCTCCCACAAGGATGATTCCCTGCACCACGTCGCCCCAGACCACGGCCTCTACGCCGCCCATCGTGCAGTAGATAATCGTGACGATGGCCATGACGACGATGCAGACGTAGATGTTGATGCCGGTGACGGCGGTCATGGCGAGCGACGGCAGGAAAAGCACCAGCGCCATGCGCGCCACCATGAACACGATGAACAGCACGGAGGCCATCAGGCGGACGGCGTAGGAAAAGCGGTGTTCGAGGTATTCGTAGGCCGTCGTGACGTTCAGACGGCGGAAAAACGGCAGGAAATAGCGAATCACGGGGAACGAGACGATGAGGATGCAGACCTGCATGGGGTAGTAGGTCCAGTCGGTCATGTAGGCTTTGGCCGGAATCGACATGTAAGTGATGGCCGAGAGCATCGTGGCGAAGATGCTGATGCCTGCCGCCCACCACGGAATGCGGTTTCCGCCCTTGAAGAAGTCTTCCGAGCCCGATTCGCGCCGCATGAAATAGTAGCCGAGCAGGAGCATCGCCATCAGATAGACGACGAGCACCGTCCAGTTCAGCGCGCCGAACTTCGCGTCGTAGGCTATGGTGAGTTTCGTCGCGTCGGCCGAGCGGATGCCGGGCTTCGACTCGCCGTTGATGATGTAGAAGGAATTGGCGTCGTTGCCCTTGACGACGGCGGCTCCGGCGCGTGCCAGCCGTTTGTCGGCAAATCGGGCGGTCCATGCGCCCGTGATGGTGTTGTAGACGAGGAGCGAATCGTTGAATTGATACCAGTCGGCAGGGTGGGTGAGGTAGTCAGCCTGCGGATTTTGCAGTGCCGACTCAAAAATCTCTTTGTTCACACCGCCGAAAAACAGGATGTTGCTCGCTCCGCAGGGCACGGCAGTGGCTCCGACGAAGGCTTTTTTGAGGGGCGAATGTTGGTCGATGAAAACGTGTTTTTTTTCACAAGAACAAATTTCCTCTTGTGCGTTAGTGGGTATTGAATATTGGGGGATGAATCGATGCGTTTTCGTCTTCAGATTCCACGAAATTCCCTCTTCAAGACATTGCTTGCTGTCGGGGTCGAAACCGCCGAAAAGGAACAATTCGGGGTCGGTGGCCCCGTTTTGGACGACAAGACACGGCTGCAAACGCGCTCCGTCGCCCGCCATCTGGAACTTTTCCTCCCATGCCGTCGCGTTTTTGCCGTAGTCGAGGGCGAAAACCGTGCGATTGGGCTTCCCGTCGCTCTGTCCGCCAGCCACATAAACCGTGCCGTTGTCGAAAGCGGCGGCGTGCTGATCGAGTCCTACAGGCAGCGGCGGCAGCGGCTTCGTCACGGCCTTTCCGTTCTCCAAAACAAGCAGAAACACGTCGCGCTCAGAGGTCGTTCCGTCGGAAGTGCCGCCCGTGCAGACGATGCCCTCCGCAGTGACCACCGACGCGCCGTAGGCAGTCGGACGGGGCAACTGGCCCACTGGAATCCAACCGTGCGGGTCGGCCGTGTCGTAGATGAAAATCTCGGAATAAAAGCGTTTCGCTCCGCCCTCGGCAGCCGCCGTTTCCGGGAAATTGCAGCCGCCCGCCACCACGATTTGGCTCCCCGCCATTCCGGCAAATGGAGCCGCCACGCCCTGCTCATTGTTCCCAACAACCAAACTGCGTAAATCGCTGACAGCGAACTGGTTAAAATCACTTTCCGTCCGATTGTTTTTGCAACTCGTTGCCAGCATCGCCGACAACGCGAAGATAGTCGCTAATTTCAAGATTTTCATATTGTCGTTTTTTATTTTGTCATTTCCTTATACATTTTGAAGAGTTCTGCCACGCACTGGCTTTCCGTAAAGGTCGATTTCACGGGGAAACCATAGGCAGCCATCACTGCGCGGTCGTTGTCTTGATGGGCGCGGCGGAGTTCTGCAGGCATGGTTCGCTCGTCGTAGAGGTCGGCCAGCGACGAGTCGGGGTAGAGCGCACGCGCATCGAGAATCTGCTGCGCAGCCTGCTCAATCCTGACCCGCTGGGCTTCCGACGGGCAGGGCCACGGGAAGTTGTTATAGACGATGTTGGCGGAATAGCGGTAATCCGATTTCAACCTACCGCAGACCACGCGCATCCACGCCATATGGACATTCGACTCAAGAACGCCGAAATGGTAGAGCGTGGCGTCGGGGATGATTTGCACGGCATCGCTTGCTATGACGTCAGGCGACATAAAACCCATCGGGACATATCGGCGACGCTCGGAAGAAACTCTTGGAACAAGTAAATAATTGCTGTCTGTCTGACGAATTTCGCCGAAAAGCATGGGGAAATCGGCCATTTTCCGAGTACCCGGGCGGCTGCTTGCGATGCGTCCCTGGCGAACTTTCTCTACAGCCTCAAAAATGGGCGGAACACTGCGAATAATGGTTGGATTTACGTTTTTTAGCCAAAGACACCAGCGTTCTTGTCTGTTGATAAATTCCTGCGCACCAACAAATGGCTTGAAACATTGACTTGCTTGTGGATAAGCCGAGCAGATTTCCTGTTTTTGTTCAATGGAGTAGTTGCAAAGATGTCCGCCGTCGTTTGCCATATTTCCGAAAACCATTTCCGGCACATCGCAAATCGGTTTCGGTCGGCTGCCGACAAACACGTCGGGCGCATCGGCCAGATAAGCGTTGATGTTGTTCGCTTCAGACTGCTTTCCATTGTCGAAAATCAAGGTTTCTTTTGGTTTTTCTTCTTTGAGGCTAAAGCCGACTATCACGCAATGCACATGGGCTTTGAGCGAGGCCTCGCTGTCCCATCGGAAAGTGCGGTGCGCAAAATTGATGCCGATGCCGTCGTCGAAGAGTTTTTGCCACAGGTTCGCCACCTGCTCACCCTGACAGATGCTGTTGGTCGAGACAAGCGCCGTTCGCGTGTCGGGGCTGTATCTCATCAGGTTGGCCGCCTTTTTATACCAACAACTGACGTAATCCATGATGCCCACATTCTTCCACCTTGTCCCGAAAACATGGAGCATATCCCGTTTTTGGCTTACGCTCATTAATCTTGCTCCCACAAACGGCGGATTTCCCATGATGTAGTCGAAATGAACCTGATAGCGTTTCGTGTCGGGTTTCACCTCTCCGTCGAAGCGCTGCGTGACAACATTAACTTCATTGTACACAGCCAGAGGTTCGCTGGCCATCATGGACTCAGGCTCAATGATTAAATGCACATTCTTGGCATGAATCGTTGGAATTTCGGATGGAATTTCAATGATGTCCCAATCCATTCTGAGCGCGTTGCCCTCGCGGATGTTCGTGTATGACTTCAGGGGCAGGAAGTCGATTTCGTGGCGGATGATTTTCTCCGTCTCGCGAAGCATTTGCGCTTCGGAAATCCAGAGCGCAGTCGTGGCCACTGTGACGGCAAAATCGTTGATTTCGATGCCGTAAAACTGGTTGATGTTTACTTTTATGGGGTTTAGGAACTCCCCCATCATTGTTTGTCCGTGATAGCGTTCGCGGATGGCTTCGTTTTCCAATCGGCGCAGCGAAAGATAGGTCTCGGTGAGGAAATTGCCCGAGCCGCAGGCAGGGTCGAGGAATGTGAGCGAGGCCAGCCGATGTTGAAACTCGTCGAGTTTCTTCACGCGCTGCCGTTCTACCTTTTCTTCCAGAATCTGGTCGAGTTCGCGTCGCAGGTCGTTGAGGAAGAGCGGGTCAATGACCTTGTGGATGTTTTCAATAGAGGTGTAGTGCATTCCGCCCGAGCGGCGCGTCACGGGGTTGAGCGTCGATTCGAACACCGCGCCGAAAATGGTGGGCGAAATCTCGCTCCAGTCGAAGTCTAGCGCCGCATTTTGGAGCAAGGTCTGCTTGAGTTCTTCGGTGAACTGCGGAATCTCAATCTGCTCTTCAAACAGTCCTCCGTTGGTGTAGGGGAAAGCCTTCAGGTCGTCTTTAAGATACTTGCTTCTACTTGCAATTGGGGTGTTAAGCACCTCAAACAGCCTAATCAGCGCACTGCGCAAATCGTCGGCATCGTAGCGGGCGAGGTAGTCGTGGAACTGGTCGTGCGTGAAAATTTCCGCATCCTCGGCGTAAAGGCAGAACACGATACGCACGCAGAGAATGTTGAGCCAACGCAAGGCTTCAGGCGAATTGTCGTTGTATTGTTCAAGCAAAGCCTCGTAAATTTTGCCGACAATCTCGCCAGCCTGCATCGACACCCGCATTTCCTTCGTGAGATGCTCGCTTTTCGCATCTACGAGGAACGACAGACGGTAATACTCCTTGCCCAAGTTTTCCAATAGAATCTGTTCGGGCTCGCCATTGGGCTGCTCCATGTCATAAACCAGAAACTCGGCGAAATTGCAGGTGACAATCCATCGCGGACGCTCGGAATAAGGCAATTCGGCGGCATAGCGCTTCGCCTGCTGAAATGGATTCAGAAGCGAGCCGTCGCTCTGGACAATGCCCTTTCGCAAATCCTTTCCGAGCGACTTCTGCTCAATGAGTACTTTCGTTGAAGGGATGTGCCCGTCGATGAAGTTGGTTTTATCGACTTTCACCTGTTCTTCATAACGGATGAAAGTGCTCGGGTTTTCAATGCCAAAGACTTCCGTCAGCAACTCCGTCCAGAATATCTGGGAATCGCCTTTCTCATATCCTCTGCCTTTCCATCGCGCTGCGAACTCCACAGCCGCCAAGGCCTGCTGTTTTTCATTTTTCATATTGTTTACATTATGCTTGCAAAGTTACAAAATCTTTCCCCAATTGCAAGAGAATTATGATTCTATTTGACTCAATTTCGCTTCAATTTCCTCGATGGTGGGAATCGTTCCCTCCACTTTTTCGGGATAGAATTTTTCAAGTTCATATTCTGAGATTGCTATGGGCTGACTGCTCGACTCTAAGGCGTATTGCGCCTGAATGCGATCTTTTTCCTTGCAAATTAGCAGGCCAATGGTTGGGTTGTCACGCCCTTTCTTTCGAAGGATATGATTGCAGGACACCACATATCCGCCCAACTGTCCTACGTCGGCAAACTCAAACTGGCCTATTTTCACCTCTATTACTACATAGCATGAAAGGTTGAGGTTGTAGAACGGCAGGTCGATAAATTGTTCCCGTTCTCCTACCTGAAGGCGGTATTCCTTGCCCACATAGGCAAAGCCGCTACCAAGCTCGACCAAGAATTGTGTGATGTTACTGAGCAGTTTGTCTTTTAAAAGACTTTCGTTGTAACGACCGGTGATGCCGGTGAAGGCAAAGTCGTAGGGGTCCTTTGCCAGTTCCTGAGCTAAGTCGCTCGTCTCGTCGGGCAGCGTGCGGCTGAAGTTGGTGATGGCCTTGCCTTGCCGCTCGTAGAGGTCGGTGGAAAGGAAGTTCAAAAGCACATTGCGGCTCCAGCCGTTTAAGACAGTCTGGTGGACATAAAAGAGAGCTTTCTCGGGGGTGTTTTTATACTTATCTATCAGAATTTTGTGATGTCCCCAACCTATCGACATGATCTCTCTCATAATTTGCTCCCCAACTTGAGGAGTATTTTTCAGACTTGTTTGCTCCCCGACTTGGGGAGTGTTTCCTAAATCGCCTTTTTGCTCAACAAATTGTTGTGTAATTCCGGCAGCCAATTTGCCC
>JAFUVC010000110.1 GCA_017483785.1 Prevotella sp. | reverse complement strand
ACGTGGTTCGACACCGACGAGATTGAGACTGCCGACGACATTTTTAACCAGGATTCTCCCACCGAAACTCCCGTCTGATTAAAAAAAAGATGTCGGAAAGCGCTTTTTCTGCGATTTTTATTACCTTTGCAAGTTGAAAACTTCAGAAATATTGAAAACATAATCACTAAAATCTTAAAAATATGAATCTGAAAACTCGTTTAGCAGTGATGAACTTCCTCGAATTTGCCGTCTGGGGAGCTTATCTGACGTGTATGGGAAACTACCTTGGAGCCGCCGGACTGGGCGATAAAATCGCGTGGTTCTACGCCATTCAGGGCATTGTGTCAATTTTCATGCCGACGCTCATGGGCATCGTGGCCGACAAGTGGATTCAGCCGCAGCGACTGCTGGGCTTGTGCCATCTGGCAGCCGGATTTTTCATGCTCGTGTGCTGGTGGATGGGCGTGCAGGCCGGATTCGGTCAGGAATTGCCCGACAAAGGCCTGTTCATCGCGATGTACACGCTGAGCGTGGCGTTCTTCATGCCGACCATCGCCCTCGCGAACACCGCAGCGTTCACCGCCCTGAAAAACAACGGCATGGACACGGTGAAGGATTTTCCGCCCATCCGCGTGCTGGGAACCGTCGGTTTCATTGCCACGATGTGGTTCGTGAACTGTGCAGTGTGGGAAGACGGCTCGTTTTCGTTCACACTGGCCGACAACGCCCATAAGTTCCAATATACCTACATGCAGTTCTTTGTGTCGGGCGTGCTGAGCATCGTGCTCTGCGCCTATTGCTTCACGTTGCCCGAGTGCAAGATTGAGAAGAAGCAGGAGCGCGTCTCGCTGGCCGAAACGCTCGGATTGAACGCCTTCAAACTGTTCAAGACGCGGAAAATGGCCCTGTTTTTCATCTTCTCGGCCCTGTTGGGCATGTGCTTGCAGGTGACGAATGGCTACGCCGGCCCGTTCATCACGAGTTTCAAGGGCGACCCGGCTTTTGCCGACACGTTCGCGGCCAACAACGCCACGCTGCTGACGTCGATTTCGCAAATCAGCGAGGCGCTCTGCATCCTGATGATTCCCTTCTTCCTGAAGCGTTTCGGCATCAAAATCGTCATGCTCATGTCGATGTTTGCATGGGTGTTCCGTTTCGGATTCTTCGGCATCGGCAACCCCGCCATGCCGGGCGTGCTGCTGTTCGTCTTGTCGTGCATCGTCTATGGCGTGGCCTTCGACTTCTTCAACGTGTCGGGCGGCATTTTCGTCGATCAGGAGTGCGAACCTTCGGTGAAAGCCTCGGCGCAGGGCCTGTTCATGATGATGACCAACGGCATCGGTGCCACGGTCGGGACGCTCGCCGCGGGCGAAATCGTGAACAAATATTGCTCGTGGCAAGACGGTTTCCTGCTGGGCGACTGGCAGACCTGCTGGTTTATCTTCGCAGGATTTGCGCTGGCCGTCGGCGTGGCCTTCGCGCTGGTGTTCAAGCCTGAAAAACGGTGAATTATGGAACGGGTTAGACTGGTATTCAAAGGCATTTCCGAGATTGTGGGAAGTGAGGAAATCGGGCTGATTATCCTCACCGACGAGGCGGAGTTGCGCCAGTTGGCCGTGCCCTGCGACAAGGCCATGATGGAGCAGTTCCGGATGCGGCTGCACCGCGTTCCCGTGATGAGCAGCCTGCTGCCCGAAGTGCTGTGGCACGTCATCAGTATGCAGACCAACTTGCAGTTTGAAATCAGGGTGAACGACATCATCGACGGGCAGTATCGCGCTTCTCTGGTCAACACCGAGACGCTGGAACCCACGAATTTGCGCATGAGCGACGCCGTCTTGCTGTCGCACATGGCCCACATCCCGATTTTCATGGACCGGCTGCTGATGGAGAAGCAGAGCGTGCCCTACGACCGCGAGGCACGTGGTGTGGCCATTCCCGTGAACACGATTTCCACGGAAATGCTCCGCGAGGCACTCGACAAGGCCGTCGAAGACGAAAAATATGAGTTGGCATCGTATCTGCGCGATGAGTTGAGGAAACGAAAATCGCCCGGAGAACGATGAAAGAAGCCCGATATTTCTATGTGCCGGATGCCGCCAGTCAGTCGGAACTGTCGCCCGACGAGGCCGTTCACGCCATTCGCGTTCTGCGCCTGAAAACGAGCGACGAACTCTTTCTGATGGACGGCGAGGGCTCGTTTTTCCGCGCCGAAGTGAGCGAAGTCAACTCGAAACACTGTTTTTATGCGATTCAGGAGCCGCTGCCGCAGGAAAAAACGTGGCGCGGACGCATCCATCTGGCCATTGCGCCGACTAAGAACATCGACCGGATGGAATGGCTCGCGGAAAAGGCGACGGAGGTCGGTTTCGACGAAATTTCGTTCCTCGACTGCCAGTTTTCCGAGCGTCGGCAGTTGCGCGCGGACCGCATCGGGAAAATCGTCGTGGCGGCCATGAAACAGAGCCGCAAGGCGTGGCTCCCGAAGGTGAACGAGATGGTTTCGTTCCGGAAATTCATCCAGCAGCCGCGCGACGGTCGCCGTTTCATCGCCCATTGCTACGAGGAAGTGGAGCGTCGCGACATGTTTACGCTGCTTTCAGCCGAGTCGGCCGCCGAGGACGTCACCGTTTTGGTCGGTCCTGAGGGCGATTTCTCGATTGACGAGGTTCGCGAGGCCGTCAAAAGCGGCTACGAGTCGGTGACGCTGGGCACGAGTCGTCTGCGCACCGAAACGGCGGGTCTGGCGGCGGTGATGATGGCGCATTTGACGCGTAGGATTTAAGTTATAAGGTTTGAGAATGATGAAAAAATACAGTATTCTGTTCGTGAATTTGTGTCTGGTGCTGGCGCTCGGTTCGTGTTCCAGCGACGACTACACCCGTGCGCTGCCGTCGGGCAGCACGGCGTTGATGTACGTCGAAGGGAGCAAGTCGGTCGCCGAGGCGCTTCAAAAGCAGTTGCCCGTTGACGGCATCGGCGACATGGGCCTCGACTTTTCGCAAAAAATCTATTTTTTCGAGTTGGCCGACGGCAATGCCGGAATGTGTGTGCGGGTGGGTGACGCCGGTCTGGTGGAAAAAACGCTGGCGAAACTCGCTGAAAACGACTTCTGCAAGGAGGTTTCCGAGGTGGGCGGCCTGCAAACCGCCGTGCTGAACAAGTCGTGGGTTGCGGCCTACGACGACAATGCCTTTTTGGTGATGTTTTCGGTTCAGCCCACCGAAATCAATCCGACGAAAAGCCGACTGGTGCGCTTCCTGAAGCAAAACGGCGAGTGCAGCGAGAAGTTCGCCCGACTGTTCGAGAAACTCCATTCGATGAAAACGCCGGCGGCCATCGTCGGGCGCGGCCAGACCCTGCTGAAAACCTCCAATCTCGACCTTCCGCAGGGTGTCGAGCCGTCGCAGGTGCTCGAAGCCGTCGGCATTACGGTCGAGAAGGGCGTCGTCTATGCCAAAAGCAACCGATTTTCGTTCGACGAGAAAACCGAAAACGCCCTGAAAAACTACGAGAGAATTCTCCGCCCGATTCAGGGAAACTACGCATGGAATTTTTCTTCTGAAATGCTGTTTTGCGTCGCCATGAACGTCGATGGAAACCAGTTTCTGCCGATGATTCAGAACGAGGAATTGCTCAAGCCGCTGCTCGCTTCTTCCAACGCCGTCATCGACATGAACAACATCATCAAAAGCATCAACGGCGACGTGGCTTTGATGTTCTCTACCGATTTTCTATCTTCCGAAGGTCAGTTTTCTATCATAGCAGAACTCTCTCATTCCCAATGGCTTGCAGATGTCGGTTATTGGAAAACTTCAATACCGAAGGGTGGCGAAATCAAAGACTGGGGCAAGAACGCCTATTGCTATACCGACGGCAAAACTCCGTTCTATTTCGGGGTGGCCGAAACGTCTTCGTCCCCGAAGCAGCACTTCTTCTGCGGCAACACGTCCGAGGTGGCCCAGTCGCCACTTCAGCCCGCCAATCGCCCCGTTTCGCCAGACGTCGTCGAGACCCTCAAAGGCAGCCATTTCGCGGTGGTGATGAACATGAAAAAAAATAGTGGAATCGCAGGCATGGCGATGATGCAGATGCTTCAGCCGTTTTTGGGTGAAACGAACACCTTCGTCTATCTCATAGAATCGTAAAATCAACAGAAAATGAACCAGATAGCACTCCGAAATATCGTTCCGCAGGTGTTCGCCAGCCAGCCCGACTTGCAGTCTGAGGTCTGGCGACACGACGTGACGCTCGAAAAGGGCAAGACCTATCTCGTGGAGGCCGACAGCGGCATGGGAAAAAGCACGTTTTGCAGTTACATCATCGGCTTTCGCAACGATTTCAGCGGCGATTTGCTGTTCGACGGCCGCCCGTCGTCCACGTTCACGATGAAAGACTGGACCGACCTTCGCCAGCGCCACGTCAGTTACCTGTTTCAGGAGTTGCGCCTGTTTCCCGAACTCACCGTCTGGGAAAACATCCAGATTAAGAACCGGCTGACCGGTTTCGCCTCCGACCAGCAGGTTGAAACGTGGCTCGACCGCCTCGACATCAGCGCGAAACGCGACGAAAAGGCCGGAAAACTCTCGTTTGGCCAGCAGCAGCGCGTGGCGTTGATTCGTGCCCTCGCGCAGCCCTTCGACTTCCTCCTCGCCGACGAGCCCGTGAGCCATCTCGACGACGGCAACGGCGAGCAAATGGGACTGCTCATCCAAGAGGAAGCCGCCCGGCAGGGTGCCGCAGTCGTCGTCACCAGCATCGGGAAGCACATGCCGCTTAATTACGACCATCATTTGAAACTATGAAAAATCTCGTTTGGAAACTCCTGCGACAGCACGTCAGCATAGCGCAGTTGGCCGGATT
>JAFUVC010000109.1 GCA_017483785.1 Prevotella sp. | reverse complement strand
TATGAAATGGTCTTATGGTCCATATTTATTATTGGGAATCTTTATTTTACCTGGATTTTTCCTGATAAGACCCTATTACCGCAGTTTCTGCCGCTATGAACTTGTTTTTGAGAAATCCACCAACGAATAGAATTATGAATAAGAACAGTTTCAATATCCGTCGCTTCTGGCAGTTGCTCTGCCAGCATTTCACAGACAACGCGAAAACCGTCGGCTACGTCGTGGGCGGAACGCTGTTGGCTTGCATTGTGGTCATCCTTTTCAATGCGCTGTTCGGCTCGGTTCCGGCTTACGCGAAGAAATTTCCGTTTGAAGCCAGCACGGACATCTTGCTCGGAACTGAAGCCGTGAAATATGCGAGTTGGGTCATTTTCATCGTCAAGCACGTCTTCGTGAGTTATGTATTTGTCAATATCAGTCTGCGCAGCAACGAAATCCGCTATCTGACGCTGCCCGCCACGAATGGCGAGAAATGGCTCAGTCGGGTGGTTTATGTGCTCGTGGTGGCAGTGATGATTCAGTTGGCGTATTATGTTTCCGTCATGATTTGCGCCGGCATCGGGCAGTTGTTCCATGTGGAGGCTCTCACGGCCTTGACGCAACTCGAAGATTTTTACAAGAATTCCAACGAAGCGGCCATGACCATGTCGCAGCAAGGCGTTTTTTCCGTGTTTTCCTATGTGGCGACGGCTTTCCTGCTTGCAGCCTATCTGCTTGGCGGCACCATTCATCGCAATGTGCCTTGGCTCAGCACCACCATCGTCTTGTTCGGCACGTTTCTCGCCACGATTTTCGCCATAGGTCCCGCTTTTGTAAAATATGTTAATGAGCATCATCCTGAATTTGTAAAATTGATGAGTGAACGCGATTTGTCGTGGTTTTACAGTAAACTGGAATTATATCTGCCGTATGTTTCGGCAGGTTTCTTCGTGCTCACTGTCGCGATGATTTGGCTTTCCTATCGTGTGTTCTGCCGTCGGCAACTGGTTCGGCAGAAAATGAAGTTGATTTCAAAATAACCCTTTCAAACCCCATCAAACAGTATGACTTTCAACAACGACAAAGCGATATACTTGCAGATGGCCGACCGCCTCTGCGACGAGATTCTGGCCGGTCGCTACAAGGCCGACGACCGCATTCCGAGCGTGCGCGACTATGCCGTGACGCTTGAAGTGAACACGAACACCGCCGTGAAGACCTACGAGCACTTGGGGCGCGAGGGAATCATCTACAACAAGCGCGGAATCGGCTATTTCGTGGCTGCCGAGGCGCGCGACCTGATTCTGCAACGGCGTCGCGAGGCGTTCCGCAGGCAGACGCTGCCCGAACTGTTCCGCCAGATGCGGCTGCTCGGCATCGGTATCGACGAAATCGGCCGGGCGTGGGAAAATTCGTGAAAAATCACGCGTCTTGCAACTTTTTGGTTTATCTTTTCGTCAAATGAGAGAAAAAAACGAAAAAATCTGTAGTTTTCCATCGTCATTTGGCGACTAACAATGCAGACGAACAAACCAAATAAACTTTTTAGACCATGAAAAATTTAAAAATTCTCTCTCTCGCTTGCGCCCTCTGGCTGTCGGGTTCGGCAGCCATGGCGCAGGTCAATCTCGACTCGCTCGACGCCGTGTATGACTCGCTGTCGATTGGCGAGGTGTCGGTCACGGCGGCCAAGCCGATGGTGAAAATGGAGGCCGACAAAATGACTTACGACGTGGCCGCCGACGAAGACGCGAAGTCGGCCACCGTGCTCGACATGCTGCGCAAGGTGCCGATGATGACGGTTGACGGGCAGGACAACATCACGGTGAACGGCTCGGGGGCCTTCAAGGTGTATGTCGATGGCAAGCCCAACCCGATGTTCTCGCAGAATGCGTCGCAGATTTTCAAGATGATGCCTGCGTCGGCGGTGCAGAAGATTGAAGTCATCACGAATCCGGGTGCGAAATACGACGCCGAGGGTGCCGTGGGCGTGCTCAACATCGTGCTGGCGAAGCAGGCCGGAGGCGGTGCTGCGCAGGTCGTAGAGGGTCTGACGGGCACGGTGCGCGCTCAGGTGGGCAACCGCTCGGTAGGCGGCGGCGTGTTTTTCTCGGCCCAGAAGGGCAAACTCGCCGTGTCGGGCAACGGTTTCCACCAGCGGCAAAGGCTGAAAGACTCGGAGATTGAAACCGAGGTGACGAACAGCGACGGGAGTTCGCGCAACACGGCCGTGTCGTTTACGCAGCGCAATCCCTTCACGATGGGCAACCTCAGCATGAACTACGACCTCGACTCGCTCAACACGCTCAGCGCGTCGGTGGGCGTGATGGCGTTTCGCGCCAAGATGGAGGGGAATCCCGTCGTGAGCATCGGGGCGGGAAACGGACTCGACGGCAGCACGAAATACGCCTACGAGCACGACCTGAAGTCGCGCTACACCAGCCTCAACGCCAGCGCCGACTGGCAGCATTTCTTCTCGGCGGAGCGCAACCATTTCCTCACGCTCTCCTACCTGCTGTCGCACACGACGCAAAAAACCGAGAACGGCATGGTTTACGACCATCTGCTTCCGAGCCTGTTTTCGGTGAGCAAGCCGAAATCGCTGGAGCAGACGCTGCAATTCGACTACACGCGGCCCATCGGCACGGGTCAGACGCTGAACGTCGGACTGAAATACATCGCGCGAACCAACAAGGCTTGGGCCGAAGACCGCACCGAACAGACCGCTTCGCTGACGGAATATCGCCACAGCAACGACATCGGTGCCGCCTACGCCGAGTATGAGGGTCGCTTCGGCGCGTTTTCGACGAAGGCCGGCCTGCGCTACGAGCACACATGGCAGAGCGTGTCCTACAAGCAGGGCCAGGGCGACGATTTCAAGTCGAACTACGGCAATCTCGTGCCGTCGCTCTCGCTGAGCCTCTCGCCCTCGATGACGAAAAACATCGGCCTGACCTACAACATGCGCATCTCGCGACCGGGCATCACCTATCTCAATCCCTACGTCGATCGCTCAACGCCGGGCCATATCAGTTACGGAAATCCGCTTCTCGAAGTGGAAAAACGCCACAACATCGGCCTTTCCTTCAGCAGTTTCTCGCCGAAATTCATGCTCAACATGGGGCTGAACCAGAGTTTCTCGAACAATCAGATTGACGAATACACCTTCGTGGCCGAGGGCGAGGTGAACAAAACCTATGGCAACATCGTGAAACTGCGCAACACCTCGCTGACGGCCTTCGCCAACTGGCTCGTGACGAAGAAAACCCGACTGATGTTCAACGGCCAACTCGACTATGCCGACCTGCGCAGCAGTGTGCTCGACACGAAAAACAGCGGCTGGCACACCAATATGATGCTCGGACTGCAACAAACCCTGCCTGCCGACTTCAAACTGGGCCTGAACGCCCTTTTCGACACGAAAAACTACACGCTGCAAGGCTGGAAGTCGGGCTATGAAATGCTCGTGGCGAGGCTCTCGAAAGGTTTCCTCAGCAACCGGCTCAATGTGGCCGTCGTAGGCTTCACCGGGCTGCGCAAAGGCGGCGCAATCAACATCGAAACCTACAACCGTGGCCGCGACTACGTGCAGACGCAGAACATCCGCGTGCCCATCTGGCAAGTGCAACTCCACGTGAGTTACACCTTCGGCAAGCAAGGCGTGAAGACGAAAGAGCACAAGAGCCGCATCCAAAACGACTTCATGGAGAAAAAATCGGAGCAGGAACAAGTGACCCCAGCCTCGGGAACGATGTAAAAATAGCCGTAAAATTTGGTAAATCGGGAAAATGGCCGTATCTTTGCAGTTCAGAAAATTCACCTAACTTACAGAAATTATGAAGAAAAAACTTTTGGCTGCATTGTTTTTCGCCATGGTCGGCGTGAACGTAAATGCTCAGTTGCTCTACAAAATCTCGGGCAACGGACTGGAGAAACCTTCTTACATCATCGGCACCCACCATCTGGCAAATGTCGGTTTCGTAGAGAAAATCAACGGCGTGAAAGAGGCGCTGACCGAGACCGACCAGGTCTTTGGCGAGGTGGTCTGGGACACGATGTCGAACCTCGACAGCCTGAAACTGGTGCAGGACGCCATGATGCTGCCTGCTGGAAAAACCATCAAGGACTATCTCACACCCGATGAATTCAAGCGTCTCGACGCATTTATGGTGGCGAAAATGGGTGCCGGAATGAGCAACCCGATGGTGGCGTCGAAAATGGGAAATCTGACCCCGATGGCCCTCGTCACGCAGTTCCAAGTGCTGCTCTACCTGACGAAGCACATGGGCGAATTCGACCCGTCGAGCACCTTCGACCAGTATTTCCAGGCCAATGCGAAGAAAAACAACCTGCCCACGGGCGGTCTGGAGACGCTGAAGCAGCAAATCGACATCCTTTACAAGGGAAAGAGCCTCCAGCGTCAGGCCAAAGACCTGATGTGCCTCATCGATAACGAGGAATTCAACTCGCAGATGATGGAAGACCTCACCAACGCCTTCTATGCGCAAGACCTCGACGCCCTGAAGCGGGCCATGGACCGCAAGTTGGGCGGCGGATGCGACGACACGCCCGAGGAAGAGGCCATGCTCATCGACAACCGCAATGCCGACTGGGTGGCGAAAATGCCGGCCATCATGGCAGAAAAAGCAACATTCTTCGCAGTTGGTGCCGCTCATCTTCCGGGTGAGAAAGGCGTGCTGCAACTCCTTCGCAACGCCGGATTCACCGTGGAAGGAGTCCGATAAATGTCAAAACGGAGCGACGAACTGTTAGCTCACATCCGTGAGGGAAAGACGATGACGCGGAGCGAGAAACTCCGCCTCATCGTCAGTCTCTCTATACCCAGTATTCTGGCCCAGATTTCGGCCACGGTGATGTTTTTCATCGATGCCTCGATGGTGGGTCACCTCGGTGCGCGCGCCACGGCAGCCATTGGACTCGTGGAAACCACCACGTGGCTCATGGGCGGTCTGGCTTCGGCCGCCTCGCTGGGATTTTCCGTGCAAGTGGCCCATTTCATCGGTGCCAACGACTTTGAAGCCGCCCGACGGGTGTTGCGACAGTCGCTGGTGTGCTGTTTTCTATGGAGCCTGATGCTCTCACTGGCCAGCATCGCCGTCCACAGTTATCTGCCCTATTGGCTCGGCGGCAGCGAGGAAATTGCCCACGACGCCTCGCTCTATTTCATGATTATCGGCGTCTGCGGCATCTTCTTCCAGATGGAAGGACTGGCCGGCTCCATGCTGAAAAGTTCGGGCAACATGAAGATTCCTTCCATTTTGAACATCCTCATGTGTGTGCTCGACGTGGTTTTCAACTACATTTTTATTTATATGCTCGACATGGGCGTGAAAGGAGCCGCGCTGGGCACGGGCGTGGCCGAACTCATCACCGCCGCGCTGATGCTCTATTTCCTGCTTGCCCGCTCGGAAATGCTCTCGCTGAAGGGTCGCCCGGGGTCGTTCCGGCCGCAGTCCGACACCGTGAAAACGGCTTTCAAGATTGGTGCGCCGATGGGTCTTCAGCACATGCTCATGGGCGGTGCTCAGGTTGTGAGCACGATTATCGTGGCACCGCTCGGAACGGTTGCCATTGCGGCCAATTCGCTCGCCATCACGGTGGAAAGTCTGTGCTACATGCCGGGCTATGGCATTGCTGAGGCCGCGACCACCCTCGTCGGCCAGAGCATCGGTGCCGGACAGCGCCTGCTGACGCGCTCGTTTGCCTATATGTCGGTGGGGTTGGGCATGGTGGTGATGACGCTGATGGGTGTGCTCATGTGGGTTTTCGCGCCCGAACTGATGAGCGTGATGTCGCCCGTCGAGGACATCATTGCGCAAGGTGCGCAGGTGCTTCGCATCGAGGCGTGGGCCGAACCGATGTTTGCCGCCTCCATCGTCTGCAATGGTGTGTTCATCGGAGCCGCCGACACGCTGAAGCCGGCTGCCATGAGCCTGTTGTCGATGTGGTGCGTGCGCTTGTCGCTGGCTGCATTCCTCGCCCGCGACTATGGTCTGCCGGGCGTGTGGACGGCCATGGCCATCGAACTGACGTTGCGTGGTTTACTCTTCCTGCTGCGGCTTTTCCGCGGAAATTGGGCGGGAAGAGCAAAGGTTTAGTCTTTCAGATTACTTGTAAGGGTAACTCCACATCCGCCGTGCTTCGCGGTATATTTTCGAGGTTCAGGAAGGGCATCATGGCTATGGCATTTCAAGTTGATTAAAATTCTTAAATCTAAAATCTCCTACGGTATATGCATAGATTGCCGATGGGATAAATTCTAATTTCACTGACTGCAATTGTTTCACACCCCTTTTTGTCAATGATGTTACTAACGCTTTTTCCAAATGATTATTCTCCATAAATAACAAAAGAGACTTCAATTCTGTAGGCTTGTCAAAATATCGATCCGACCATTTCACTTCCACGGCCCATTCTGCTTTTTGTTTGGCGATATTGATGCCTACTATATCAACCTCTCCGGGAGAAGCTCCCTTGTTCCAATTGGCATAGTAAATCACAGATTCCCTTTTTTGTAGCCACTGTGCAAAAATGGCTGTTTCTACCATGCCTCCTATGGCCGGGTCTGTTTCTGTGAGAGGCGAAAACAGAGCACAGCGAAGCGAGGGATTTGTCAGATAAATCTTGAACGCCGTAATGCGCTGCATCCTTCTTGCATTGACATCCACCTTATATACGATATTGATGAGGAATGCGGCCTCCAAATACAACAGATATTTTTTCAAGACATCTTTTTTGATACCCGATTCCTTTGAAATCATTTCGTAAGAAAACTCCTCTCCAGAATGGTATGCGATGTAAATAAACAGGCGGTTCAACTCTTGCGTATCTTGAATGCCATACAGACTTGGAAGATCTCTTAGCAACACTTTGTCAACAATGTCGTGCCGAATATATTGTCCAGGGTCTTGCCTCATCTTTTCAGAGAAGACGATTTCCGGATAGCCGCCAAAGTTGATATAATCGATGAAATGGCGATTCAACATCTCAATATCCATCGTATCGACAAAAGAGTTCAGCAGTGACTCTGTCTCTTGGTTTCTTTTGATGATTAAATTGTTGAGGTCGAGCAAATGGATATACTCATTGAATGTCAAAGGCGGCAACATAAAGTCGGTGAAACGCCCTGCACCGCTTTCATTGCTTTTCATTTTCAGGGCGGCAGCAGCAGAACCAGATGCAATAAACTTGACATTCCGATAGGTATCTATCAGAGATTTCAGGTGCACTTCCCAGTCTTTCAGATATTGAATTTCGTCATAGAAAACATAAAAATCGTCCTGCCCGTTTTCGTTGTTCAAAGCCTCCTTTGCCAACGAAAAAAGTTCTTCCAATGGTACGTTATTGTAAATAGGCGTATCAATCGACAAATAGATGATGTGCTGAGACGGCACCCCTTGCTCAATCAGTCGCTCGATAGTATGATAAATCATTACAGTCTTGCCAATCCGCCTCGGCCCCATCAGAATCACCCCGCGTCGAATCTCTTTCTGTGTCACTTCCCGATAAAAACTATCCAAATATAGCCTATGGTGCATTTCGTGGAAATCTTGCGGAATGGCGTTCGACAGCCACCAAGGATTGTCATATCGCATCCTTTTAATAATCTGCTCGTTCAGATATGTCACTTTTGTTTTCATCATTTTCTGCCTTAAATCTGCCACAAAAGTACAAATAATGGTTGGGAAATAGAAATAAAAATGATATAAATACCTTTTATTTTTGCATTTTTAACAGAAATAATGTATTTTATTTATACTTATTTCTTTAAAAAATAGAAAATAAATATAAATTTTAAACATAATTGTTTGGCATAAAATTTGCATTTATGACGATGAATCATAAAACGAAAAATTATGGATACGAAGAATTTCACCAAAGTAAATTTCCATCACATAATCACTTTAATACAAAGAGATGATGGAAACAAAAAGAACAAAACTTTGGAGAAGGAAACAGGGCTTCCGAGTGTTTAAGGCTCGAATGATTTACTATGCATCATTTGAGCGCGAGTATTATTATGCAGGTGGAAGTCACCACGCACCTCTGCATTGGTTTGAACTGGCGAGAACGCCTTGGGCTCAGGTTTACAAAACTACGGGAACGCCTTGTAGTTGTGCGATGTGTCGCGGAAATGAGTACAACCGTTTGGACTATAAACGGGAAACACGACGCATTATTCGAGATTCGTTAGATTAATCTCTAAAAAATGTCCCGACAAATTAATTTGTTGGGGCATTTTTCAGTCAACTATGAAGATAGTGATCTTCTTCACAATTTCTATACTACTTTTTACTATAGTCAAACTATTTTTCTAATTATTATCTTTTTTCATTGCTGTCCACTAAAAATCGCTAAGAGTTCTTTGAAATGATTGAAATATAGTTAGTTACAGAGATTTTCAGGGTGCGACGATTTGATTTTGTATCTTTGCAGTCAAAATGGATGACTGCATATGAACAAGCCCAAATAC
>JAFUVC010000108.1 GCA_017483785.1 Prevotella sp. | reverse complement strand
GTCGCAGTTGCGGATGGCATCGACCTTGTGACCGCTTAACGCGCTGTGGAAATAGAGCGCGCCGTCGGCATAGACATAGCTGATGGGCACGGCGTAGGGATAGCCTCCGTCGCCGAGCAAGGCCAGTGTGCCCGACGTGGCTTTCTCCAAAAACCTGATGCTTTCCTCTTCGGAAAGTTGCTGACGGATGCGCCTCATGGGACGAAAATTCTGCTCCATAATTCACGAAATGGCTTTAAGTCCGACAATCGACGCGATGAGCGTCGTCAGGAAGAACAACCGCCAGAATGTGGCCGGTTCGCGAAACACGAAAATGCCCACGAGCACGGCTCCGACGGCTCCAATGCCCGTCCAAACGGGGTAGGCTGTGCCGATGGGGAGCGTCTGCGTGGCCTTGGCCAGAAAAACGGCACTGAGCACGTAGAAAGCGGCAAATGCGCTGATCCACGTCCACCATTCACCACCGCTGACGCCCTTGGCTCGTCCGAGGCAATAGGCGAAAACCACTTCGCAAAGTCCTGCGATAATCAGGAAAATCCAGTTCATTTTGCTGTTGTTTTTTATTTTGGAATTATTTTTCGTAAACTTCAATGGGCAGTCCGTCGGGGTCTTGGAAAAAGAGAAACTGTCTGCCCGTGTATTCGTCTGTTCTCACGGCTTCGTGTGGAATGCCGAGCGCATCAAGTTCGCGGAGTGTTTCGGCCACGTCGTTGACCTCGAAAGCCAGATGGCGCAGGCCGGCGGCTTCGGGATGCGTCGGTCGGGGTGGTGGCGAGGGGAAGGAGAACAACTCAATCACGTAGTCCTCGCCAAGGGCGAGGTCGGTTTTATACGACTGCCGCTCGGCGCGGTAGTGTTCCGCAAGAATGCGCAGGCCGAGCACGCGAGTGTAGAAATCGAGGCTCCGAGAGTAGTCGGAGCAGATGATGGCGATGTGGTGGACTTTGTTCAGATGTAGCATGGCGTTAAAGCGGGTCTTGTTCAACAAGTTGCAGCCGTCGGACGATGGTTTTGGGTTTCAGCATCGTGCCGGGAGAGAGTACGGCGTTGGCCCCGATGCGGCAATCGTCGCCGACGAGCGAGCCGAATTTGCTCAAGTGGGTGCAGATGCGCAGTCCGTCGTGGCGGACGTAAACGGTGTCGTCTGCGCGTTCGTTATGTCGTTAAGGTTCCCCACGATGTCCCAGGGTTGCTTTCCTTCAAGCGGAAACGTCGTCGGTTGGCGGATGTATTCCTTTATCATATCGTTTGCGATTTTTCTGCTTTTCAGTTGCAAATTTACGAAAAAATCCGAAATAAACCTTCACTCGTCATAAAGATTTGGCCGATTCAGAAAAAAACTGTAACTTTGCAGCCGAAAAAAATTGAAAAGACAAATGAATCGGGCACAACAGGAACTTCGGAAGAAGAGTCCCATACAAATCAAGAACAAGAAGGCGGCTTTCGAGTATTTCTTCGTGGAGGAATTCACCGCCGGCATTGTGCTGACTGGCACGGAAATCAAATCGATACGTGCCGGAAAGGCCTCGCTTGTCGATACCTATTGCTACATCGTGAACGGCGAGATGTGGGTCAAGGGCATGAATATTTCGCCCTATTTCTACGGTTCCTATGCCAACCACGAGGCCAAGCGCGAGCGCAAGTTGCTGCTCACGAAGCGTGAAATCCGCCGTCTGGAGGATGCCGGAAAGCAGCCGGGCTTCACCATCGTTCCCACACTCATCTTCATCGACCCGAACGGCAGGGCGAAGGTCGATATTGCGCTCTGCCGAGGCAAAAAGCAGTACGACAAGCGCCAGACGCTGAAGGAGAAGGAAGACCGCCGCGAGATGGACCGCGCCATCAAGCATTATTAAAAAAAACGACAAAAAAAACGAAGGGATATGTCCGTCTGGACATATCCCTTCGCTGTTTATAGGAAGCCTTCGCTTTATTGCTTGGCGGGTTTCGAGCCAACCAGCGCGTAGAACAGGATGTAGGCAGCGCAGAACACGACCACCCAATAGCTGTTGATATAGCCCACGGCGTCGGCCACCAAAGCCTGTGCAAACACCATCACGGCGCAACCGAACACCATCGTCATGAAGATGCCGGAAGCGATGGCGGTGTATTTGCCCAATCCCTCGACTGCGAGGTTGAAAATGGCACCCCACATCACGCTGGTGCAAAGACCGACGAGCAGGAAGGCGAAGATGCCTACGGGAATGTCTTGCCAGACAATCGAGAGCTTGCCCCAGTCAACGCCGGGGAAGGCTACGAGCACGTCTGTCGGAGCGAACATACCGAAGAGCACAAGGCAGAGGGAGGCAATCGAAACGGTGGTCACCATCGTGCGACTGCTCACTTTGCTGCCGATGGCGGCACCGGCGAAGCGCCCGACGAGCATCAGGAACCAATAAACGGCCACAATCAGTCCGACCGTGCTGCCGTCCATGCCTTTTTCGTTCGTCAGATACTGCTGCACGAAGTTCGGCGTGCCGACCTCGATTCCCATGTAGAGGAAGATGGCGAGTGCGCCGAGTGCGAAATGGCGATAGCTCATGGCACCTTTGATAAGGCTGAGTTCGACGGGAGCCTGCTCGGGCTCTTCGATTTTCGTGAACAGAATCACGACGAAGGCAATGGCGAAAATAGCGAGGGCAATCATCAGCGCGGGCGTGGCGTCGGCAATCTTGGCCTTCGTGGCGTCGGCGATGAGCGCACCCATCAGAATGTAGCAAGCCACGGCAGCCGTCGAGTTGAACACGCCGCCAATCTGAATCAACTGGTTACCCTTGTTGCCGCCGCCTCCGAGGAGGTTGAGCATGGGGTTCACCACGCAGTTCAGGATACACATGGTCAGACCGGCGATGAAAGCACCGATGAGATAGACTGCGAAGACGAGTCCGATGTTCGAGCCGTCGCCGTTGTCAATCAGACCGCTCATCCATTGGATGAGGATGCCAATCATACCGATGACGAGGCCGATGAGGGCGGTTTTCTTGTAGCCGAACTTCGAAATGAGCATACCGGCGGGAATACCCATCACGAGATAGGCCACGAAGTTGCCGTAGTTACCAATCTGGGCGAGCACGTTCGAGATTTCGCCCTGGTTCTTGATGATGGTTGCCATCGGCGTACAGAGGTTCGTCACGAAGGCAATCATGGCGAAGAGCGCAATCATGACGATGATGGCTCCCCATTGTTTTTGTTGTGTACTCATTTTGTAATTTTCTGTTTACTGATTTACAAATTTCAAACGATTAGCAGATTTTGCGCGAGCCGTCGCTGATGACAACGTCATAGACTTTC
>JAFUVC010000107.1 GCA_017483785.1 Prevotella sp. | reverse complement strand
GTGGAAATATCCCTCGTGTGTATTAAGAGGCGAAAACAGCGTGGCCGAGTTATACAGCGTGGCCGTCAACAACAACTACCAAGAGGCAGACACGGGCACGAAGATGATTCACATGGGCAAAAACACGCGCTCAACCATCATTTCCAAGGGAATTTCCGCCGGACACAGCCAAAACTCGTATCGCGGACTGGTTCGCGCCACTGCGAAGGCCGAAAACGCAAGAAACTACTCGTCGTGCGACTCGCTGCTGCTCGGCAGCGACTGCGGAGCGCACACGTTCCCGTATATGGACATCCACAACCCGACCGCCATCGTCGAGCACGAGGCGACGACCTCGAAAATCTCGGAAGACCAACTCATGTACTGCAACCAGCGCGGCATTCCCACGGAGCAGGCCGTCGGCCTCATCGTGAATGGCTACGCGAAGGAAGTGCTCAACAAACTGCCGATGGAATTTGCCGTCGAGGCGCAGAAACTGCTTTCGGTTTCGCTCGAAGGAACCGTCGGATAAAAACACCGTATAACAATGAGAAAACTGCTGCTACTGCTATTTTTAACCGCTTTCATCGAGGCTGACGCGCAATATTTCAGTCCTCGGCCGGCCATCGAACAATGGCGCGACTCGGTGATGCAGTCGATTCGGCTCAAGCCCGTCAAGTCGTTGGATTTCAAGACATTATCGTTTCCAAAGAACGAACCGACACACAGCATTATGCTCAGAAATCAACCTGTCGAACAATCCATCAATCCTGCTTCTACCCGGGTGGAAAAATTCATTGTGTACGACCCTGAGCCCATCTTCCAATACAATTATTACTATTACGACAACGACCGAACGATTTTCGGGGCTATGTTGGATACCGTTCTGGATATCATTATCGACAACACCTCTAAACCGAAATCGAAACCCAAAAAGAAAGCCATTGATTATTAACGACTTATATCCCCAAAAAATATGTTAGAAGTAAGAAATCTGCACGCCAGAATCGGCGACAAAGAAATATTGAAGGGCATCAACCTCACGATAAAGGCAGGCGAGACGCACGCCGTGATGGGGCCGAACGGAAGCGGAAAATCGACGCTCTCGGCGGTGCTCGTGGGCAATCCGCTCTACGAAGTGACCGAGGGCGAGGCGTGGTTCGACGGTAAGAACCTGCTCGAAATGTCGCCCGACGCACGCGCCAACGAGGGAATTTTCCTGTCGTTTCAGTATCCGGTGGAAATTCCGGGCGTTTCGATGACGAATTTCCTGAAAACGGCCATCAACGAAAAGCGGAAATATCACGGACTGCCCGATTTGAAGGCGGCCGACTTCGTGAAACTGATGAACGAGAAGCGGCAAATCGTGGAACTCGACTCGAAATTCACGCGCCGCTCGGTGAACGAGGGGTTCAGCGGCGGCGAGAAGAAGCGCAACGAGATTTTCCAGATGGCAATGCTCGAACCGCGACTCGCCATTCTCGACGAGACCGACTCGGGCCTCGACGTCGATGCCATGCGCATCGTGGCCGAGGGCGTGAACAAACTGCGCACGGCGGAAAACTGCCGCATCGTCATCACCCACTACGACCGCCTGCTGGACATGATTCGCCCCGACGTGGTGCACATTCTCTACGACGGCCGCATCGTGAAAACGGGTGGCATGGAACTGGCGCAGGAAATACAGAAAAGGGGGTATGACTGGCTTAAAATCGAGGAAAAATGAGCAGCGAAGTCCAATATATCGACCTTTATCGTGAACAGCGCGACTTGATTTGCGAGAACAGCGCCGAGGCGATGAATGCCGTGCGTGACGCGGCTTTCGACGACTTCCAGCGGCTCGGACTGCCCACGAAAAAGGTGGAACGCTACCGCTACACCGACATTCCGGCGATTTTCGCGCCCGACTACGGCCTGAACCTCAAGCGGTTGCGCATTCAGGTCGATCCCTACGAGGCGTTCCGATGCGACGTGCCGAACCTTTCGACAAGTCTTTATTTCGTGGTGAACGATATGTTCTACGACGAGGAAAAACCGAAAAGTCTGCTGCCCGAGGGTGTCGTGGTCGATTCGCTGAGGAAATTTGCCGGCGAACACCCCGAAATCGTCAGCAAATATTACGGAAAAATCGCCAAAAACGACGGAATCACGGCTCTCAACACGATGTTGGCACAAGACGGACTCGTGGTCTATGTGCCGAAGGGTGTGAAGGTCGAAAAGACGGTGCAGGTCATCAATATTTTGAGGGCTGAGGTGCCTTTGATGCTCAACCGCCGCGTGTTGGTGATAGTGGAGAATGAGGCGCAAATCCGCCTGTTGTTCTGCGACCACGCTGCCGACGACCGCGTTTTCCTCACGACGCAAGTCGTGGAAGCCTTCGTGGGCGACGACGCGAGCCTCGAACTCTATTGTCTGGAGGAAACCCACTACAAAAACGCCCGCGTGAGCAACGTCTATATCGAACAACAGAAGAACAGCACTGTCAAGCACAACGTCATCACGCTGCACAACGGCACGACGCGCAACCAAACCGACGTGTCGCTGCTTGGCGAGGGTGCCGAGTGCGGTCTTTACGGCTGCGTGATTGCCGACAAACAGCAGCACGTCGATAACAACACGCTGATTGCCCATCACGAGGCGGAATGTAAGAGCACGGAACTCTACAAATACGTGCTCGACGAGCAGTCCGTCGGTGCTTTTGCCGGTCGAGTGCTCGTGAAGCACGGGGCGCAGAAAACCGAGTCGCAGATGCGCAACCAGAACCTCTGCGCCACTCGCGAAGCCCGAATGTTCACCCAGCCGATGCTTGAAATCTACGCCGACGACGTGAAATGCGCGCACGGCTCGACCGTCGGCCAACTCAACGATGCCGCCGTGTTCTATATGCAACAGCGCGGCATCAGCCTCGAACAAGCCCGATTGCTGCTCGAAATCGCGTTCATCAACGAGGTCATCGACCAAATCGAGCTCGTTCCGTTGCGCGACCGCCTGCACTACCTCGTCGAAAAGCGATTCCGAGGCGAACTCTCGAAGTGCGTCGGCTGCAAATTGTGTCAATAATCAAATCTGTCAGATATGCGAAAACTTCTATTGCTAAACCTTATGCTCTTGCAGGCCCTGCTCTCGCAGGCACAGCCCTTCAACGGCGTCCACAAGTTCGACGGCAAGCACAAAAACGAGTTGAGCGGCTATTTCATGGGCGGAACTAACGTGGTTTCCGGCTTTTTCGGAGGCATTGAAGTGTCGTACAAGCGCCATTTCACCGACCGATGGCATGCCGGTGCCGACGTGCAGGCGCAGTTCGGCAAGCAACTCTACTCCAACTCGATTCAGGGAGGCTATCGGCTGCCCGTGTCGTGGATGGACTTCTATTTTGACGGAAAAGTGATGTACAACCGCTATAACCGCTGGAACACCAACGAATACGTGGGAAACCTCTCGATAACGTGGGAAACGCCCTACGTCAACCTGCGCATCGGCGAGTCGCTCATCTATTTCAAGACCCAGCACTTCGGCTACACCGAGCCGCTGACCTTCACCTTCGGCGCGGGCGTGAACATCCGGCCGCGCTGGAACTCGTGGAACATCGGACTCTTCGTCCGCAACTACGACGAATTCTACTACGAAAACTGGAACATCAACTGGGGCCTGAACTTCAACGCCTCGCTCGCCAAGCAGATGAAACTCTTCGGCGAGTTCAACGTGCGTCCGGCAGGCAGCATCAGCCAGTTGGCATCGAAATATGAAACATCGGGAAAACTTGGACTAAAATACGTTTGGTAAGATGAAAAAACTG
>JAFUVC010000106.1 GCA_017483785.1 Prevotella sp. | reverse complement strand
GCGACGAAGGCGAAATCCTGCTGAAGGGCCCGACCATCACCCGAGGCTACTACAAGCGCGACGACGTGAACGCCACGGCCTTCGACAGCGACGGATTCTTCCACACGGGCGACGCCGGCTATATGCGCAACGGCGAACTTTTCCTCACCGAGCGCATCAAAGACCTCTACAAGACCTCGAACGGCAAATACATCGCCCCGCAGATGGTCGAGGCCATGCTCCTCGTCGATAAATTCATCGACCAAGTGGCCGTCGTAGCCGACCAGCGCCAGTATGCCACGGCGCTCATCGTGCCCGAATTCCGCCTCGTGGAGGAGTGGGCCAGCGACCAAGGACTGCACTTCGAGTCGCGCGAGGAACTGTGCCAGAGCCGGGCCGTCAACGACATGCTCAAAGAGCGCATCGACACCCTTCAACAGCGGCTCTCCGGCTACGAGCAAATCAAGCGGTTCACGCTCATTCCCCACCATTTCTCGCTCGAAAGCGGCGAACTCACCAACACGCTGAAAATGAAACGCTCGGTCATCAACAAGAACTACAAGGCCGTCATTGACCTAATGTATAATGAGTAACAAAAAATGATTACGCAAGACCAACTAAAAGACATACTGGAACGCGCCGACCGCCTTCATCACTACCTGAACATCCCTCAGAAACAGATGGAGTTCGAGGAAGAGCAACTGCGCACGCAGGCACCCGACTTCTGGGACGACGTGAAACGCGCGCAGGAGCAGATGAAGAAGGTGAAAGGCATCGAAAAATGGATTAAAGACTACAAGGCCGTGCGCATGGCCGCCGACGAACTGCAACTCGCCTTCGACTTCTACCACGACGAAATGGTGACCGAGGAGGAGGTCGATGAAGACTACCGCAAAGCCCTGAAACTCATCGAAGACCTCGAACTCAAGAACATGCTCCGCCAGAAGGAAGACCCGATGGACTGCGTGCTGAAAATCACCGCCGGCGCCGGAGGCACCGAGAGCCAGGACTGGGCTTCGATGCTGATGCGAATGTATATGCGCTGGGCCGAGGCCCACGGCCATAAAGTCACGATTTCAAACCTTCAGGAAGGCGACGAGGCAGGCATCAAGAGCGTCACGATGGAGATTGAAGGCGGCGAATTTGCCTACGGATTCCTCAAGAGCGAAAACGGCGTGCATCGCCTCGTGCGCGTGTCGCCGTTCAACGCGCAGTGCAAGCGAATGACCTCGTTTGCGTCGGTTTTCGTCACGCCGCTCGTCGATGACACCATCGAAGTCTATGTTGACCCCTCGAAACTCTCGTGGGACACGTTCCGCTCGAGCGGCGCAGGCGGCCAGAACGTGAACAAGGTGGAGTCGGGCATCAGGTTGCGCTACTGGTACGCCGACCCCGACACGGGCGAAGAAGAGGAAATCCTCATCGAAAACACCGAGACGCGCGACCAGCCCAAAAACAAGGAGCGCGCCCTCACGCTGCTGCGCTCGCAACTCTACGACCGCGCCATGAAGAAGCGGCTCGAGGCGCAGGCCAAAATCGAGGCCGGCAAGAAGAAAATCGAGTGGGGCTCGCAAATCCGAAGCTACGTCTTCGACGACCGCCGCGTGAAAGACCATCGCACCAACTACCAGACCACCGACGTCGATGGCGTGATGGATGGCGACATCGACGAATTCATCAAGGCCTATCTCATGGAGTTTCCAGTTTCGGACGAATGAATTTCGCCCTAAATTAGCGGGTGCGAAGCAACAATTCAACAATCAAAATTCATAAAACTATGGCTAAAAAAGTAAATGCAAAGCGTCAGGCTTATCAGAAAAAACAAGAAGAACAAGGACGAAACATCGTCATGTGGATCATCGGCGGACTCATCGCATTAGGTCTGGCGTTCGCCATCTGGACAAGCCTCGGATAACCATGAGCGGATTCGAAATCGAACGCAAATTCCTCGTCAAAAAAGGAAGCGACTTCAAGCGACAAGCCTTCGCCAGTAGCCACGTCCAGCAGGGCTACATCCCGTGCGAGACGGCCACGGTGCGCATAAGGCTCCGCGACGACGAGGCCTTCCTCACCATCAAGGGGAAACCCGTTGACGGAGGGCTCACGCGCTACGAATTTGAGAAGAACATCACGCGCGAGGAAGCCGAAAATCTGCTGAAAATCTGTCGCGGAGGCGTCATCGACAAGCACCGCTATCTGGTGAAAAGTCACGACGGACACCACACGTTTGAAATCGACGAGTTTCACGGTGAAAACGACGGGCTCGTCATGGCCGAAGTTGAACTCTCACGCCCCGACGAACCCTTCGAAAAGCCTGATTTCATCGGTCCGGAAGTCACCGGCGACCGCCGCTTCTACAACAAACACATGCTCAGGTATCCCTTCTCGCTTTGGCGCGAATCGCTGCCAGAAGCATACCGATGAGCGTGCCCAGCACCACACCCAGCGAATTGGCCAGGAAATCGAACCATTCGCCACTGCGTCGGCCACCCGTGCAATAGGCCTGCGCCAGTTCCACGAGTCCACCCATCACGACAGGCGCGAGGAATGCCCACACAAACAGGCTGCGGGCGTTCCTCGTGTTGTGTTGCCGCAGGTATTCCCACCAGATGACGGCCACGAGCGTGCCGTACATCACCAGATGCGTCCACTTGTCAATCATGCTGAACTCGTTGAGCGGAGTTTCGGGAAAAGCCGGAATCAGACACAGCACCCAAATCACCACAATCAGCACGACGGAGAGCGGGTAGCGCTTCGTAAGGTTGAGAAATCGTTTCATCGCTTTTCTTCTTTTTTATGATTTTCGCTACAAAATTACAATTTGTTGCAGATTCCTGCAAAAAAAGTTGTAACTTTGTGGCACGTTAAGTTTCATTGACCGAAAAAACATGATTTTATTTTTCAAAACCCGAGAAGAGAGTGTGATTGCCGTGGCCGTTGACCACCAACTGGCCGAGGACGAGAAAAATGCGCTGTGCTGGCTGTTTGGCGGTGCGGAATTGCTGCCGGAGAGCCGTCTGGAAGGGACTTTCGTGGGCCCGCGCCGCGAAATGATTACCCCGTGGAGCACCAATGCCGTTGAGATTACCCAGAACATGAACCTCAGCGGCATTTCGCGAATTGAGGAGTTTTTTTTCAGGAGTTCAGGAGTTCAGGAGTCCAGGAGTTCGGGAGTTCAGGAGTTCAGGAGTTCAGACGGGGCTTTCGACCCCATGCTGCAACGTATTTACGAGGGTCTCGACCAAGAGATTTTCACGATTGACATGGAGCCGGAGCCCATCCGCTATATCGACGACCTCGAGGCCTACAACGAGCAGGAAGGACTGGCGCTGTCGGCCGAGGAAATCGCCTATCTGCACGAAATTGAGCAGAAAAACGGGCGCAAACTGACCGATTCCGAGGTCTTCGGCTTCGCACAAATCAATTCGGAGCATTGCCGCCACAAGATTTTCGGCGGAACATTCATTATCGACGGCGAGGAAAAGGAATCGTCGCTTTTCCAGATGATAAAAAAGACGACAAAGGAGCATCCCAACCAGATTTTGTCGGCTTATAAAGATAATGTGGCGTTTGCGCAGGGACCGGTGGTGGAGCAGTTCGCTCCGGCCGACCAATCGACCGCCGACTGGTTCGGCGTGAAGGAAATCGAGAGCGTGATTTCGCTGAAGGCCGAAACCCACAATTTCCCGACCACGGTGGAGCCTTTCAACGGCGCAGCCACGGGCACGGGCGGCGAAATCCGCGACCGCATGGGCGGTGGCGTGGGCTCGTGGCCCATCGCCGGAACGGCCGTTTACATGACGGCGCCGCGCTCTGCCCGGCGCGACTGGCTCTACCAGACGCCCGAGCAAATCCTCAACAAGGCCTCGAACGGGGCCAGCGACTTCGGCAACAAGTTCGGTCAGCCGCTGATTGCGGGCTCG
>JAFUVC010000013.1 GCA_017483785.1 Prevotella sp. | reverse complement strand
CGTACCTTTGCATACGTATGATGAGTTTTTTCGATATCGTGCTGCTGTCGGTGGCGCTGGCGATGGACTGCTTCGCGGTGAGCATCGTGAGCGGAGTGCTTTTGAAGAGCCGTGTCGGTCGTCGGGTGGAAATCCGCAGGGTTGCCCTTCGGCTGAGCGTGCTTTTCGGCGTGTTTCAGGCTCTGATGCCGCTGGCCGGTTGGCTCTGCACGACGCGCCTTGCCCGCTACGTCGAGGCCTACGACCACTGGGTGGCGTTCGGGCTGTTGGCGTTTCTGGGCGGCAGGATGATTCTCGCGTCGTTTCGTGAGGAGGAAACGCCCAGTTTCGACCCCTCCGACTGGAAAACGGGCGTGACTTTGGCCATTGCCACGAGCATCGACGCGCTTGCCGTCGGCATTTCCTTCGCCATGACGGGCTACGGCGAGGTTCGTCGGCTGTTTTCCCCCCTGCTGGCGATTGGGCTCGGCTCGTTTCTCTTCGGTCTTTCCGGCCATCTGCTCGGACTTCGGTTCGGGGCGAGCATCAGCCGCAGGTTTCGTCCAGAACTGGTCGGCGGCCTGATTCTGATTGCCATCGGCGTGAAAATTCTCGTCACCCACTTGTGGGGAAGTTAATTTTTTTATTTAAAACTCTGAAAATCAACTAATTAACAAGAAAAATGATGATTAAGGTAATTGTTTCGCAAGAAATTGAACAGGTTTGTCCCGAATTTGTGGGGGCGTGCGTACAGGCCGATGTGGTGAACACCCCGTTTAGCGAGGGACTTTGGAAGGGAATCGGCGAACTGTGCGAGCAGTACAAATCGACGCTGACAACGGAGTCGCTGAAAGATATGCCGAGCATTGCCGCCACGCGCCGCGTCTATAAGGCCTGCGGAAAAGACCCGTCGCGCTATCGTCCGGCCTCGGAGGCGCTGATTCGTCGCGTATTGCAGGGCAAGGATCTCTATCAGATTGACACGCTGGTCGATTTAATCAATTTCGCCAGCATCCGCTTCGGCTACAGCATCGGCGGCTTCGATGCCGACAAGTTCGTGGGCGACACGCTCACGCTGGGCGTCGGCCGCGCCGGAGAGCCCTACGAGGGCATCGGCCGGGGAATGCTCAACATCGAGGGACTGCCCGTCTATCGCGACGAACAGGGCGGAGTGGGGACGCCCACGAGCGACAACGAGCGTACGAAAATCACGCTGGCCACGCGCCATCTCGTCGTGCTCGTCAACGGCTACGACGGCAACGAGGAGCGCGTCAGCCAGAATGCCGAGTTCATCCTCGACCTCGTCAGGCAGTTCTGCCAGACCCGAAACGGCTCCTATTTCCTATACCGATAGCATAAAAATGCAGCATTCTTGAATTTTGGGTTGAAAATTACATAATATTTCTTAAAAATCGGGAGATATCGTATTTTTTTTCGTAATTTTGCCCAGAATTATTGTTTCAAACTATTAACGCGACATCTCAAGGATGACAAAATATACAGAAAAAGGAATGGTTATCGGCATTGACGTGGGTATCAGCACGACGAAAATCGTCGGTCTGGATGCCGACGGGAAAATTGTGTCGCCGATTCGAATCAAGGCCACCGACCCCGTGACCTCGCTCTACGGGGCGTTTGGCAAATACCTGTATGACAACTCGATTGAACTGAAAGACGTGGAGCACGTCATGCTCACGGGCGTGGGCAGTGCCTACGTGGATATGCCCGTCTATGGGCTTCCGACGAGCAAGGCTCCGGAATTTCTGGCCGACGGTCTCGGTGCGCGCTACGAAACCAGCCTTGAGAGGATGATTGTGGTCAGCATGGGCACGGGAACGAGCATCGTGAAGTGCGACGGCGACGACATCAATCACATCGGCGGAATCGGCGTCGGCGGCGGTACGCTGCAAGGCCTTTCGCGCATCATGCTCAAGACCGACGACATTGCGCAAGTGTCGGAACTGGCGAAGGGCGGCGACCTCTCGAAAATCAACGTGCTTATCGGCGACATCAGCGCAAAACCGCTGCCCGGACTGCCGATGGACGCCGTGGCCTCACTCTTCGGAAACGCCACGAGCGACGCCTCGCGCCAAGACATTGCCCTCGGACTCATCTGGATGGTGCTGCAGAGCATTTGCAGCGCGTCGATTCTGTCGGCGCTCGGCAGCGAAATCAAGGATTTCGTGATGATTGGCAACCTTTCGATGCTGCCTTTGTGCAACGAGGTGTTTCCGGCCTGCGAGAGGCTCTATAGCGTGAAGTTCCACATCCCCAAATACAGCGAATTCAGCACGGCCATCGGGGCCGCTTTGCTCTATCATAAAAACAAAAAATAATCGAAAATAACATTTAAAAATAAACAACTATGAAACAAAGAAAACTACTACTTGGCCTTTTCTTGGCAATTGTTGCCAGTGCGTCCGCTGGCACGGTGAGGATGAAGACAAACAAAGCCGTCGGCGAGTCGCTCACATTCGTGGTGAACGCTGGCGTGCAATTGAAACTGACTTGGGGTTCGGGCGACTCCGATGAAATCACGTCCACCGGACTTCCCCAGACCGTCGAAATCAAGGACGCTTCGCTCCAGATGACTTCCGAGAACGACATCAAGTCGCTCTACCTTGCCGACAACGAACTGACAGAACTCAACGTGTCGGGCATTTCGTCTTCGTTGCGCACACTCTGCTGCGCAAATAACCAGTTGAAGACGCTCTCGCTGTCGGGCTGCACGAGCCTTGTCGCGCTCGACTGCCAGGGCAACCAACTCACCACGCTCAGCGTTCCGAGTTCAAAGATGGAAGACCTCAACATCGCCAACAACCAGCTCTCAACCATCGGTTTGTCGAGCACTGGAAACCTCGTTTCGATGGTGTGCGCCAACAACAAGATTTCAAATCTGAACAGTTTGTCGAACATGACCAAACTGACGGCGCTGTTCTGTCAGGGCAACCAGATTTCGACGCTCTCGCTGACGAGAAACGCGAACCTGAAGCACCTGATTGCCTCCGACAACAAAATCAGGACGATTACGTTTATTCCCACTTCGCAATCATCGGCCGACCCGGGCCTGAAGACGCTCGAAGACCTCTGGGTTTCCAACAACTCACTGACCACCATCGACATCTCGGATCAGACCGCGCTGGTGGGACTGGTGGTGGCCAATAACAACCTCACTTCAGTCAACTGGTATCCGTATTCTAACACGGCAGCCCGCAACAAGTTCAAGTATCTCGATTTCTCGAACAATATGCTGAGTTTCAACTCGTTTCCAAACATCTATTCGACCTTGACGAACAACTATACGCTCGACGGCAATGTGGCTCCGCAGAAGCAGTTCAAGCTGCTTGGCGATATGCAGACCAATCAGCCTACGGGCGACGACTTCAAGAAACTCATTGAGCGCAGCGCATGGAATACGTTGACAAAGGCCAATGTGAAGTTGGTGGACCAAAACGGAACGGAACTGCAGGCCGACGTTGACTACAAATTTTCCAACTACGCATTGACGTTCCTGACCTATCCCCACGACGGTGTAGTCCTGACGCTCACCTCTGCGAACTATCCCGGACTTGAGATTCAGTCGCTTCCGTTCAACGTCTCCCCCGACCCGACGGGCATCGAAACCGTGGAGACCACAGCCGACGAACTGAATGAAAACACCCGCGTCTATGACTTGCAGGGCCGTCAGATGAACGCCGCATCGATGAAGAAAGGCATTTACATCGTGAACGGCAAGAAAATAATCATCCGCTAAACGTTTTAAAAACTGGAATGATGAAAATTACGAAATTCCTCATCCTGTCCGTCTTGTCACTGGTTTCTGCCGCAGAAATGCAGGGCCAGTCGCTCCGTTTGGACAATCAGAACCTGAAAAAGCAGTATCTGATGATAGACAAGGAGGCAGTAGAACTGAACTATAACGACTTCACGACGGTGGCCGTGGCCGCAAATTGCGATTATGAGGCCACTTCTGCCGACAGTTGGATTGTCGTGCGGAAAATGAACAATGGCAACACCGCCATTTTCCCGCAGCCGAACTTCTCTAACGACAGCCGCGAGGGAACAGTGACGTTCACCTCGGCCGACGGCACGGTCAAGCGCACGCTGCGGGTCGTTCAGGGCCACGACACCTCCTCGGGCGACATCGTCACCGAAGAGCAGGTGAGAGTGTCGAGCGTCACAGCCTCGGAAGCACAGAGCGGAACACCCGCCACGAACCTCATCGACGGCAATTTCTCGACCATCTGGCACAGCCGGTGGGGCGGTCTGACTTCGTTCCCCGTCACGCTGACGTTCAATTTCGCCAGTTCGCCCACCATCGACCATTTCGTCTATACGCCGCGCAAGGATGGCAGCAATGGCCATTTCAAGGAAGTGGAAGTGTGGACGCGCTGTGGCGACGAGTCGGGCTACACCAAGTATGGCGAGTACAACCTCGGCGGCTCCAGCACAGCCACGATGGTGGCCTTCGACGGCGGACTGAAAAACGTGAAGTCCATCCAGTTGCGCATCAAGAGCGGCCAGAACGACTTCGCATCGGGAGCCGAGGTGCAGTTCTTCAAGAAAATCACCGACGACCCCTCGATTTCGATTTTCGGCGACGAAGTATGGTCAACCCTCAAGCCGGGTGCCACGCAGGCCGATGTCGATGCCGTGTCGAACACCTTCTGCCGCACGCTGGCCCAGCAACTGCTCGACGGCACTTACGACAAGCAGTATCGCGTCAGTCAGCACGAGTGTAAGTACTCGCCGCAGGCCCTTTCCGACATGTGGAATGCCCCGGGCAAGTACTACG
Organism: Prevotella sp.; assembly: GCA_017483785.1. Lineage (GTDB taxonomy): Bacteria > Bacteroidota > Bacteroidia > Bacteroidales > Bacteroidaceae > Prevotella. Next base: position 1,818 of record JAFUVC010000013.1, on the reverse strand, counting down.
ACCAGTTGGAAGGCGTCACGGGCATCAACGTGAAGGCCGGAAGCACCCTGACCGTCGCCGTGAGCGGCATTGCCAACGGCAAGAGTGCCACGCTGAAGGTGGTGGCATGGTACGTGGGCAAGGACGGCAGCAATTTCGACGGCGGAGACCCGAACATCATGCAATTCCCCCTGCGCAACGGCATCAACCACATCAACTACAACTATGCGTGGGACGGCCTGGCCTATGTCACCTATTTCGACGATGAAAATCCCGATGCCTACGGCCCCATGACCATCCATATTATTCATGGTGAGCAGAATGGCTATCTCAGTCCCGACAAGACCAATAACGAGATGCACGCGCTCTGTCAGAATGCGAAGAACATCTGCATGGACGTTCTCGGCTCGAAAGTCCACTCCGTATGGACGGCAGCCGGACTGCGCAACTATTGCAAGAACTCAACGGGCAGCGGCTACGGCTATCGCCAGTATATGAACGTGCTCGACACGCTCGTGCAGTGGGAACACGATCTGCTGGGCTTCACGAAGTATAACCGCGTGCCGAAAAACCACACCTTCGCCTACACGAACTGGACCTACTACATGTTCCAAGGCGGGCTGGGCGTGAGTTTCCACCACAATCAGGAAAGCCGCGTGCTCAACTGCCGCACGCTGATGTACGACGACTACGATGCCGTCTGGGGCCTCTCGCACGAATGGGGACACCAGCATCAGATGTCGCCCTACTTCAACTGGGCAGGCATGACGGAGGTCACCAACAACATGAATTCCTACTACAACGTGGTGCACATGGGCTATACGAGTTACGGCCACGGCACGATGCCTGCCGACGGACAGGTCATCTACAACGGTCAGGTGACGGGAATCCTGTCGGCCAACGACCAGACGACCTACACGAAAATCAAGAACACGCGCTCGCAGGCATACAAGAACCGCTCCAACTACTCGTGGAACAGCAAACTCTCGGCACTTTGCAACGCCATGAAAGACTCCACGTGGACAGACAAGCAGAAAGACGGCCCGCTCTGGTTCGACTACACGAACTACGCAACCGTCAGGCCCTTCGTAGCCCTCTATCAGTATGCAACGTCGAAACTCGGCATCGCCGACTTCGGCCCCGACCTCTACGAGGCCCTGCGCCAGACCGACAATGAAAACGGCTCGCAAATCGAGAAGACCGACGGAATCGACAAGTATGAACTGATTGCATCCGCCCAGAACTACAACAAGAACGGAAAACTCTCGCAACTCCAGAGCAAGTTCCCGACCAGCACATGGGTGACGAGCAAGTATATCACAGCGGGCCATTGCGACCGCTGGGGCAACAGCGTGCCCTTCATCTTGAACTACATCCGCAAGGCCAGCCGACTGACAGGCTACAACCTCTTCCCCTATTTCGAGAAATGCGGAATGTTGCGTCAGGTGGCACTGAACACCTACGACGGCAACTGGTACCTGATGACCGCCGAAATGTACGATGAGTTCAAGGCCGACATGGAATCGCTCGGCCTGAAGACGTGCGACGACGACATGGTGAAAGCCATTCTCACCGTAGAGACTCCTAAATTCTCACGTCCCAATATACCCAATTGACAAAACAAAAATTGATATATGAAAATGAAAAGACTAACAGCAACAACATTCCTGCTTGCCATGATTTTCATGACCTTGCAGGCGCAATCTTTCAAGCTTGAGAATCCAAACGTCAAGACGCAGCGGCTTTTCGTGGCCAAAGAGTCGGTTAGCCTTGGCCACAGCGACTTTTCGACCGTTGCCGTTGCTGCCAACTGCGACTACACCGCCTCGACGGATGCCG
>JAFUVC010000105.1 GCA_017483785.1 Prevotella sp. | reverse complement strand
GACCAGACGATAATGGACGGGTGGTTGAAGTGCGAGCGCACGTTGTTTTGGTTGCGCTCCATGATTTGCTTCGCGAAGAGCGGCTTCTTGGCCTCGGAATCGTCGCCGTAGTGGAAGCCGTGGCTCTCCTGATTGGCCTCGGCGGTGACGTAAAGGCCGTATTCGTCGCAGAGGTCATACCAGATGGGGTCGTCAGGATAGTGGCAGGTGCGCACGGCATTGATGTTCAGCCGCTTCATGATTTGAATATCCTGTATCATTCGCTCACGCGATACGACATAGCCGCCGTCGGGGTCGAGTTCGTGGCGATTGGCACCCTTGATAAGGATGGGCTTGCCGTTCACCAGCAACTGCGAATTCTTGATTTCCACGCGGCGGAAGCCCACTTTCACGGGAATGACTTCGATGGGCTTCTGAACATCAAGGGCTGCTTTCACATTGGGATAGATTTTTACCAGAAGTGTATATAAATAAGGTGTTTCAGCCGTCCAATGCTTTGCGTCGAATTGCTCCAATTTATAACTTCCATTGTCCGAAACTTCGGAAATTTTTGTCTTGCCGAAGGACTTGCCTTGTGCATCGAGCAATTCATATTCAACTGCTGCCCAACTTGCCAACTTGACATCTACATTGAGAATTCCTTTGTCGTAATTGTCATCAAGCGAAGTCCTTACCTGCAAATCATCCACGTGCGCCTGCTTGTCGCGAGCGAAGAGATACGAGTCGCGAGCCACACCGCTCAGTCGCCAGAAATCCTGGTCTTCGCACCACGAGCCGTCGCACCAGCGGAACACCTGAAACGCAATCAGATTGTCTTCGCCAGCCTTCACGAAGGGCGTGATGTCGAACTCCGTGGCCACTTTCGAATCCTCAGAATAGCCCACAAACTCGCCGTTTACGTAGAGATAGATGCACGACGTGACGCTGCCGAAGTGCGCCACAATCTGCTTGCCCTGCCAGTCGGCGGGAATGCGGAACGAGCGGCGATACGAGCCCACATGATTGTCTTTCACGGGCACGGCGGGCGGCTTCTGGTCGAAATGGCCGCGCCACGCAAAGCCCACATTCACGTATTCGGGGTCGCCGTAGCCGTTGAGTTCCCAGATGCCGGGAACGGGCATCGTGCCCCACTTCGAATCGTCGAGGTCTTTTTTCCAGAAGTCGGTCGGACGCTGGTCGGCGTGCTCCACCCAGTTGAACTTCCACGTGCCGTGCAGCGAGAGGAATCGCGACGACTTCGTCTTGTCGCCCTTCAAGGCCAGCGCCTCGTTTTCATAGGCGAAAAACGTCGTGTGAACGGGCAGCCTGTTCACATTGTTCACACTCATGTCCTCACACTCGGTCATTGTCGGCTCAACCACTCTCGCCGGAACGAGTTTCATGGCTTTTACAACTTTCTTCTTCGCGGCATTCGCGCTGACGGCCAATCCCATGGTGAGGACAGCCAAAAACAAAACTTTTTTCATTTGGTTATCATTTTTGGTTCAAAAATATTTGTGCAAAGTTACAAAAAACCGCCCGAAAGACCAAATATTGACCCTTAAATAATTTCAAAATTGTTAAATAACCATAATTCCAACTTTTCCTCGGTCACTATTTCCATTGTCTTTCAAAAAAAGTTACTACCTTTGCAGTCCGATTATTTGGGGAGAGTCTTAGAATCCCCGCGCATGAGAGTGTTAATAGCAGTGTCTTTGGCCAGGCAGTGTGGTTAGTGAATCGCTCGTGCACGAACATTTATTATTAGTAAAAAAACGTTTTTTAGTAGAAAATTTTAAGTTAAAAATGGACACTTTAAGCTACAAGACTATTTCCGCAAACAAGGAAACAGTGAAGAAGGAGTGGGTGGTGATTGACGCTACCGACCAAGTTGTGGGCCGCCTTTGCTCGAAGGTTGCCAAACTGTTGCGCGGAAAGTACAAACCCTCATTCACGCCGCACGTTGACTGTGGCGACAATGTCATCATCATCAATGCCGACAAAGTGATTTTCACTGGTAAGAAAGAAACCGACAAGGTTTACACCCGCTACACGGGCTATCCCGGCGGACAGCGTTTCAACACGCCGGCCGAACTGCGCAAGCACCCCTACGGCTCGGAGCGCATCATCAAGCACGCCGTGAAGGGCATGCTGCCGAAAAACCGTCTGGGACGCCATCTGCTTGACAATCTCTACGTTTACAACGGCACTGAGCACAAGCACGAGGCACAGAAGCCCAAGGCTATTGACATCAACCAGTATAGTTAATCATTAAAGTTAAGAGTTAAATATGGAACAAATCAATGCAGTCGGTCGTCGCAAGAGCTCCGTGGCTCGTGTATATCTGACAGAGGGAACCGGCAAAATTGTCATCAACAAGCGCGAACTTGAGCAGTATTTCCCCTCGGGCATCCTGCAATACGTGGTGAAACAGCCCCTGCAACTGCTCGGCGCAGAAGGAAAATACGACATCAAAGCCAATCTCGACGGCGGCGGTTTCACCGGACAGAGCCAGGCACTCCGCATGGCCATCGCCCGCGCACTCGTGAAAATCAATGCCGACGACAAGAAGGCCCTGAAAGCCCAAGGCTTCCTCACCCGCGACTCCCGTGAGGTTGAGCGCAAGAAGCCGGGTCAGCCCAAGGCACGTCGTCGCTTCCAGTTCAGTAAGCGTTAATCCCAAAATTTACTGGACAACGTGTTTAGTATCTAAACTGGATGGATTTGGAATTGCCCAACTACCATTCAGCTGAACAAAAAAGAATGTAAACAACCCATAAAAAAAGAAAAAACGATTATGTCAAGAACAAATTTTGACCAATTGCTGCAGGCAGGTTGCCATTTCGGCCACCTCACCCGCAAGTGGAATCCCGCCATGGCTCCCTACATCTTCATGGAGCGCAATGGCATTCATATCATCGATTTGCACAAGACCGTTGCCAAGGTTGACGCCGCAGCAGAGGCCCTGAAGCAGATTGCCAAGTCAGGAAAGAAAATCCTGTTCGTTGCTACTAAAAAACAGGCCAAAGACATCGTAGCCGAGAAGGCCATGTCGGTAGGTATGCCCTACGTTATCGAGCGTTGGCCGGGCGGAATGCTCACCAACTTCCCCACCATCCGCAAAGCCGTGAAGAAGATGGCCAACATCGACAAACTCATGCAGGACGGTACATTCTCCAACCTCTCGAAGCGCGAGTTGCTGCAGGTGACCCGTCAGCGTGCAAAACTCGAGAAGAACCTCGGTTCCATCGTTGACCTGACCCGTCTGCCCAGCGCCCTCTTCGTGGTCGATGTCATGAAAGAGCACATCGCCGTGCGCGAGGCCAACCGCCTCGGCATCCCCGTGTTTGCCATGGTCGATACGAACAGCAACCCCAACAACATCGACTTCGTGATTCCCGCCAACGACGACGCAAAGGATTCCGTAGATGTGATTCTGAGCGCCTGCTGCCAGGCCATCACCGAGGGACTCGAGGAGCGCAAGGCCGAGAAAGCCGACGAGAAAGCCGCTGCCGAGCAGGAAGAGGAAGTGGCCGAGGCCAAGCCCCGCCGCACCCGCAAGCCCCGCAAGGAAGAGGCTCCCGCCGCTGAGGTAGAAGAAACTGCCGCAGAAGAGGAAGCACCCGTTGCCGAAGCCACTGAGGAAGAAGCCCCCGCAGCAGAATAATTGTAAATTACTAATTAAAAAGAATTATGGCTTACAAAGCAAATATGGACGATATCAAGAAGCTCCGCACCATGACCGGTGCAGGCCTTGGCGACGTGAAGAAAGCGTTGGAAGAGGCTGAGGGAGACTTCGACAAAGCAAAAGACTTGCTCCGCGAGCGCGGACTGGCCATCGCCGCCAAGCGTTCCGACCGCGAGACCTCCAACGGCTGCGTGCTCGTGAAGAAAGTGAGCGGATTCGCAGCAATGGTTGCCGTGAAGTGCGAAACCGACTTCGTGGCCAACGGTGCCGACTTCATCGCCATGACCCAGAGCATTCTCGACGCTGCCATTGAGGCACGCTGCAAGAACCTCGACGAGGTGAAGGCACTCACGCTGGCCAACGGCGAGACCGCAGAGGCTGTTGTCACACAGCGCTCGGGCATCACCGGCGAGAAGATGGAACTCGACGGCTACAACTTCATCGAAGGCGACAATGTTGACGTTTACGACCACATGGGCAAGCACACGCTCTGCACGATGGTTCAGCTCAACAAGAACAACGAAGACGCCGCCCACAAAGTGGCCATGCAGGTGGCTGCCATGAAGCCCGTGGCACTCAACGCCGAGAGCATTGATCCGCAGATTCTCGAGGAGGAGTACAAGACTGCCATTGAGAAGTCGAAACTTGAGCAGGTTCAGAAGTTCGTTGATATGCAACTGAAGAAGGCTGGCATTAATCCCGCACATGTGGACAGCGAAGATCACATTGAGAGCAACACCACCAAGGGCTGGATTACCAAGGAGCAGGCCGACGAGGCCCGCAAGATTATCGCCGAGGCTAAGGCTGAAGGCGAAGCTCAGTTGAAGATGCCCATGATTGAGGGTATAGCACGTGGCCGCGTGGAGAAATTCAAGAAAGAAAGCTGCCTCGTGGACCAGGAATTCCAGTTCGGCGACGGCGACAAGGCCACCGTTCAGCAGTGGCTCGCCCAGCAGGACAAGGAACTGCAGATTTGCGACTTCAAGCGCTTCACGCTCGTTGCAGAGTAATACCGCAAGGTTCATTCATACAAGGAAAAGCCGTTCTCCATCGCGGAGAGCGGCTTTTTTATAATGTCAGGAAATCTGATACAAAATTTTGTTTTATTCGCAGAATTTCGTATTTTTGCAGTCGGAAACATCGTAGCATTCTCAAAAAATAGAGTCATCATGCAAAAAATAGTTGAGATATCACAGACACAAGTGGTCATGTCATTCATCGCCACATGCATCGAAGCCACAGCCCGCCAATTAGGAGTGGGCTACAAAGAGATATACGACCGAATGAAGCGTGTGGGATTGATAGAAAAATATATTCTTCCCGGCTACGAACCCCTGCACAGCGAAAGTAGGGAAAACATTGCTCAAGCCATTGCCAACTGTTTAAAAGAATGGGAGAAACGATATGGGCAAGATTAGAGTTTATCACGGAAGTACTGCCATCGTAGAACAACCGCTGAGTAAGGCAGGAAGGCCGAACCTCGACTTCGGGCGCGGATTTTATGTAACCAATATCAGGCAACAAGCCATTGAATGGGCCGAGAACATGGGGCGCAGAACGGGTGAAAGACCATTGTTGAACAACTATCTGATGGACAGGGACGGCATCCTTTCAGAGGCTCGCAGCAAAATATTCACAGCCTACGACCGCGACTGGCTTGCGTTCATCGTATCAGCCCGCGAAGGAGCAGACATCGCCGCCGATTACGACTATGTGGAGGGAGGCGTGGCCAACGACCGCGTGGTTGACACCGTAAATCTCTACATCACGGGGCTGATGGACATCGAAACGGCCCTGCAACGCCTTGCCCAACATCAACCCAACAACCAGATGTGCCTGCTCAACCAAGGGCTCATCGACAAATATCTTATCTATGATGGAACAACAGAAATATAAAGACCCCGCAAAATCTCCCATCGTGCAGGAGATTATCATGAGCAATCGCATCGGAGCCATCGCCGTCGATTTGGCAGAGCGGCTCGACATTGAGCCCGTGCGTGCCCTGCAACTTTTCTATGAAAGTAAAGTCTGTGCCGATATGCACAACAAATCGACCGGCCTCTACCTCTATGGCAACAGATATATTGCTGACGAGTTTATGCGAGAGCAGGAAAAATAACGAGAAACAACGACTTTGCGACAAAAACAATCAAAAAACCTATAAATATGAATCTACAGAACCAAAAAGTAGCCTATCCGCAGGCCGAATGGTCGCCTGCCTGCGACATACTCATGCACACGCCCGGACAGGAACTCTTCGACGGCGTGATCCACCCCTCGGCGGCCCTGTTCGAGGACTATTTCGACGTGAACCAAGCCGCCTCGGAACACCGCCAGTACATCAGAATGCTGGAGGCCAACGGCATCAAGGTGCACACCGTGAGCCAGATTCTGCAGGAAACCGACATCGAGAAACTGCGCCCGCTGGCCGCGAAAATGCTGACCTACGACATCAGCCACATCAACGAGGAAACCCCCGACGCGTCGGAAAACTACCGCCAATACGTGCTCTCGAAGATGAGCCGCGCCGACCTGATCAGTTGCATTCTGCGACAGCCCACGGTGACACTCTACAAAACCGACCTGAACCCGGGCTACGAGGCTGTCTATAGCCTGCGTCCGCTCATCAACCTCTATTTCACGCGCGACCAGAGCATCACCACGCCTCGCGGCCACGTCATCTGCAAGATGAACTCCTCGCAGCGCGCGCCCGAGACGGAAATCATCGCGTTCTGCTACGAGCACCTCGGCCAGAAGCCCATTCTCCACATCACGGGCGAGGGCCGACTCGAAGGCGGCGACTACATTCCCGCCGGCGAGATGTCGCTCATCGGCTGCGGAATGCGCACCAACGACGAGGGCATCCGCCAACTGATGGAGGCCGACGCCTTCGGCCACGATACCATCGTGGTGGTGCGCGACCACAAGTTCTGGCAGATGCAGATGCACCTCGACACATATTTCAACATCATCGACCGCGACCTCTGCACGATGGTGACCAGCCGACTGAACGCCGAGCCCGGCTCGCCAGAGTTCGTCACCTGCGACGTTTACAAACGGCAGGGAAACGAGGCTTACGAGTTGGTGGAGCGCGACCGCTCGTTCGTCGATTTCATTCGCCAGCAGGGCTACGAAATCATCCCCATCAACCACGACGACGAAATGCACTACGCCAACAACTTCCTGACCATTGAGCCGCGCCACATCATGGCCGTCGGGCGGCAGTCGCTCGAATACTATCAGCGGATGGCCAACGCGGGCGTCACCGTGGAGTGGATTCCGCTGGAGAGCCTCATCAACGGCTATGGCGCCGCACATTGCATGACGCAGGTGCTGAGGCGAACTTGTGAAGTGTGAAATCCAAAAATCGTCAAATAGTAAATCGTCAAATCGTCCAATCATGAAAATCTTAGCCATCGGAAAGAACTATGCGCTGCACAATAAAGAGATGGACGGCGCGTTATATAAAACAGCGGAGCCCGTCGTGTTCATGAAGCCCGACTCGGCCCTGCTGAAAGACGGAAAGCCGTTTTTCCTGCCCGAACATCTGGGGCGAGTCGATCACGAAGTGGAAATCGTGGTGCGCATCTGCCGCCTCGGCAAGAACATCGACGAGCAGTTTGCCCACCGCTACTACGACGCCCTGACCGTGGGCATCGACTTCACGGCCCGCGACCGACAGCGCAGGCTGAAGGACAACGGCCACCCGTGGGAAGTGGCGAAGGCCTTCGACGGCAGCGCCGCCATCGGCCAGTGGGTCGGAATGGAGGGAAAGGACATCCAAGACCTGCATTTCCACCTCGACATCAACGGCGAGACCGTGCAGACAGGCTGGACGGGCGACATGCTCTACCGGGTGGATGAACTCATCAGCTACGTCAGCCGCTACTTCACGCTGAAAACGGGCGACTTGCTCTACACGGGCACGCCGGCCGGCGTAGGTCCAGTGAAGATTGACGACCACTTGGAAGGCTGGCTCGGAGACCAGAAACTGCTGGATTTCCGTGTGAAATGACGGCCATAGCACCATAAAAGAGAAATTTTGAAATATGAAATACGTTGTAACTTGGCTATTCTGCTGCATTGCCACGCTGTCGCACGCTCAGCAGTTCTTCAACCTGACCGCCGAGCAGGTGAAAATCGACACGCTGATGCCGCGCTTCGGCCATAGCATTCCGTTGGGCGAGAATTTCGAGGACTCCACCTATACCGTTGAGATTTGCTATCCGGAGTTTATCGACATGTCGGCAGCCGACATCGCCAATTACATGAAACTGTCGGGCGAACCGCTGGCGGAGTTGCCGAAGATTGAGCAGAACGTACTCACCAGTCGCCGCGAGGGCTTTCTGAGCATCCAGTTCGTGCCGTTTGTGTTTCGCGAAGGGCGCTACCAGACGCTGGTGAGTTTCATGCTGAAGGTTACATCCGCACCGAAAAAACAGAAAAACGCCCCACTTCGTACTAAAAAAGCGCCGCAAGAAGGCCGGTATGCCGAAAATTCCGTGCTCGCAACGGGTCGATGGGCGAAAATTCGCGTGGCAGAGTCGGGCATCTACCAAATCACCGACGAACTCATCAAAAAAGGCGGTTTTTCCGACCTCAGCAAGGTGAAAATCTATGGCTACGGCGGCCATCTGCAGCCCGAAGTGCTGACCGAGGACTACTTGCGCCAGACCGACGACCTGCAGGAAGTGGCGCAGTGCATCGTCGATGGCCGGAGGCTGTTCTACGCGAAAGGCCCCGTGAGTTGGTCGGCGGCGAACTCGACCGTTCGCACGCGCAACCCTTACAGCGACTACGGCTATTATTTCCTGACCGAGAGCGACGAATCCCCCAAAACCATCGCGCAGGAGCAATTTCTCGCGGCAAACTACCCGCTGAACGACGACTACCACGTGCTTCACGAAGTGGACAACTACGCGTGGTTCCAAGGCGGACGCAACCTCTACGAGAACTCGCCCATCAACAGCGGCAGTTCAAAGACCTACACCCTCGCCTCGCCCGTGAGCGGGACGAGCGGAATGCTCTCCGTGACGGCATCGGCAGGCGTGAACAGCATGGTCAACATCCAATGCAACGGCCAGGATTTGGGAGCCATTAACATTGCGATTTCCAGCATCAACTACGAAAAAGGACACGCCACAAACCGCGTTTTCAACCTCAGCGACATCAAATCGACCAACGAAATCACGCTGACCACCACGTCGGGCGGTCCCGTGCGGCTCGACTACATTTCGCTGACGCTCAACGAGCCGAAGGCCGCGCCGAACCTGCAGAGCGACGCTTTCGCCGTGCCTGAATACGTCCACAACATCACCAACCAGAACCTCCACGCCCACGAGGCCACGGACATGGTCATCGTCATTCCCACGTCGCAGAAACTGCTCTCGCAGGCCGAGCGACTGGCCCAGTTCCACCGCGACCACGACAATCTGCGCGTGCGCATCATACCCGCCGACGAACTCTACAACGAATTTTCAAGCGGAACCCCCGACGCCACAGCCTACAAGCGCTATCTGAAAATGCTCTACGACCGCGCCGAATCCGCCACCGATATGCCGCGCTACCTGCTGCTCTTCGGCGACTGCACTTGGGACAGCCGCATGAAAACCAGCGACTACCGAATGTCGTCAACCGACGACTACCTGCTCTGCTTCGAGAGCGAAAACTCCTTCAGCGAGACGTATTGCTACGTGGCCGACGAGTTTTTCTGCCTGCTCGACGACAACGAGTCGCTCACGTCGGGCGCGTATCCCTACGAGCGCCCCGTCGGACTGGCCGATGTGGCCGTCGGCCGGTTCCCCGTCGTCACCGAGAACGCCGCCAAAGTGATGGTCGATAAAGTGATTGCCTATGCCGAGAACAAAAATGCCGGCGGATGGCAGAACACGCTCGTCTTCATGGGCGACGACGGCAACAACAACATCCACATGAACGACATCAACGATGCCGCCAACGACGTTTTTGCACGCCATCCGGGCTTTGTCATCAAGAAAGTGATGTGGGACGCCTTCGTGCGCGAGACTTCATCGACCGGCCACACCTATCCCGAAGTCTCGAAACTCGTCAAGCAGTATCAGCAGCAGGGCACCCTGATTATGGACTACGCCGGACACGGTCGCGCCGACCAGATTTCGCACGAAACCGTGTTGCGCCTGTCTGATTTCGAGAATTTCACCAACCAAAACCTGCCGCTCTGGATTACCGCCTCGTGCGACATCATGCCCTTCGACGGAGCCACCGCCACCATCGGCGAAACCGCCGTGCTCAGCCCCAAAGGCGGAGCCATCGCCTTCTACGGCACAGCCCGAACCGTCTATGTCAAGCAAAACAAGACGATGAACATGACGTTCCTCAAACACGTGCTTTCGTCGAGTAACGGCAAGCCCTACACGCTGGGCGAAGCGCAGATGAGGGCCAAGAACGAGATGATCAGGCAGGGCAGCGACCAGACCGTGAACATGCTGCAATATCAGTTGCTGGGCGACCCCGCGCTGCCGCTCAACATTCCGACGAAGGATGTCGTCATCGACGAAATCAACGGCATTCCCGTCGCAGCAGGCTCGCAGCAGCAGGCTTCGCTGAAGGCAGGAAGCATCGCCAGAATCAAAGGCCACATTGTCGATTCCGACGACTTCAACGGCATTCTGACCGCAGTGGTGCGCGACAACGAGGAAACCATCGTCTGCAAACTCAACAATACCGACCGCAGCGAAGGCGCGCAAAAGGCATTTACCTACCAAGACCGCACGAAAACGCTCTACAACGGCTCCGACAGCATCAGAAACGGCCAGTTTGAGTTCTCCTTCGCCGTGCCGAAAGACATCAACTATGCCGACGCGTCGGGCCTCGTCAACATCTATGCCGTGAACCACGAGCATACGCTCATCGCCCACGGCTCCAGCGACCGATTCCTCGTCGGCGGCACCGAAACAGCCGGCAACGACTCCATCGGCCCGAGCATCTACTGCTACCTGAACTCGCCGTCGTTCACCAACGGCGGAAACGTCAACTCTACGCCCTACTTCGTGGCCCAAGTCAACGACCAAGACGGCATCAACGCCTCTGGAAACGGCATCGGCCACGACCTTGAACTCATCATCGACGGCGACATGGCGAAAACCTACATCTTGAACGACAATTTCAAGTTCGACTTCGGCAGTTACACGACCGGCTCCACGTTCTACTACATTCCCGAACTGGAACCCGGAATGCACACGCTGCTGTTCCGCGCGTGGGACGTGCTCAACAACTCCTCGACGGCCCAACTGACCTTCAACGTCGTGCGCGGCCTCGAGCCCACCCTGTTCGACGTGAGTTGCACGCAGAATCCGGCCCGCACCGGCACCACCTTCATCATCAGCCACGACCGAATGGGCAGCACCATCGACATCGCACTCGACATTTTCGACACCAGCGGCCGACATCTCTGGCACCACGAGGCGACAAGCATTTCCACTGACACGGCCTACACCCTGCCCTGGGACCTCACCGTTGACGGCGGACAGCGCCTGCAGACGGGCGTCTATCTCTATCGCGTCAGCATCTCGAGCGACGGCAGCAAGAAAGTGTCGAAAGCCAAGAAAATCGTCATCATCGGCTCGTAGGAAAAAGAGAAAAATCGCGTCCGTAAAATAAAAAGGTCATTTTCGCGTTATTATATAACAACAACCCCCAAAATGAATATGATTCAGAAGACCATAATGAGGAAAACGCTCCTCGTCACACTGCTGTTTTACATCGTTGTCGGCGCAGCGAATGCGCAAGACAAGCAAGATATGTTCAACCCCGTGAACGCATCGGTGACGTCGCAGACGATTGCCCCCGACGCACGTGCCGCAGGTATGGGCGACGTGGGTGCCGCAACGGAGGCCGACGTGAACTCGCAATACTGGAACCCGGCCAAATACCCCTTTGCCATCTCGCGTGCCGGCATCTCGCTGAACTACACGCCGTGGCTGCGCCAAATCGTCAGCGACATTGACCTGGCCTATCTGGCGGGCTACTACCGCATTGGCGACTACTCGGCCATTTCGGCCTCGCTGCGCTATTTCTCGCTCGGCGAAGTATCGATGGCCAGCGATATTTCCAACATCGACGACGCCCCCACCATCCGACCCTATGAAATGTCGGCCGACGTGGCCTATTCGATGATGCTCAGCGAGAAATTCTCGTGGGCCGCTGCCCTGCGCTTCATCTATAGCGACCTGACCTACGACTACACCGACGACACGAAGCCCGGCACGGCCTTCGCCGCCGACCTCGGCATCTACTACCAGAACTATTTGAACCTCGGCCCGCGCGAATGTCAGTTGGGCCTGGGCATGAACATCTCGAACATCGGCTCGAAAATCACCTTCGGCGGCGACGACAACTCGGAATTCATCCCGACAAACCTGCGACTCGGTGCCTCGCTGATGATTCCCGTCGATGAATACAACCGATTCACCATTGCCGCCGATGCCAACAAACTGCTCGTGCCCACCTATCCGAAGCAAAACGAGGGCGAATCGACCGAGGCCTATCAGCAGCGCGTGCAGAAAGACTATTACGACATTTCGAGCATCAGCGGCATATTCAAGAGTTTCGGCGACGCCCCCAACGGATTCAAGGAGGAATTGCAGGAAATTCAGTGGAGCGTGGGTGCCGAATATTGCTACCACGACCAGTTTACGCTGCGCGCCGGCTATCACCACGAGGCCGAAAACAAGGGTAACCGCAAATATTTCACCTTCGGAGCCGGCTTCCGCATGAGCGTCTTCTCGCTCGACGCGGGCTATGTCATCGCCACGGCCAAGAGCAATCCGCTCGACCAGACGCTGCGCTTCACGCTGTCGTTCGACATGGACGGAATCAAGGATTTGTTCAGGAAGTAATTTTCGACGAACGAGGAAGGAGGAACGCATGGGTATTCGAGTAGGTTTCGGATTTGACGTACATCAGTTGGTGGCCGACAGAGAACTTTGGCTCGGCGGCCTGCTGATTCCCTTTGAAAAAGGACTTCTCGGCCACAGCGACGCCGACGTGCTCATCCATGCCATTTGCGACGCGCTGCTCGGAGCCGCCAACATGCGCGACATCGGCTACCATTTTCCCGACACATCGGCCGACACGCTCAACATCGACAGCAAGATTATCCTTCGCAAAACCGTAGAACTGCTGCGCAAAACCGGCTTCGAAGTCGGCAACATCGACGCCACCGTCTGCGCCGAGCGGCCGAAACTCAATCCCCACATTCCGCAGATGCAGCAATGCATGGCCGAGGTCATGGGCATTTCCGCCAGCCAAATCTCCATCAAGGCCACGACCACCGAGCGACTCGGCTTCACCGGTCGCGAAGAAGGCATTTCAGCCTATGCTGTCGCCTTGATTCACACGTAAGTTTCGAGGAATTTCACCGTGCCTTCAACGTGCAGTTCCTTTGTGGTGGCAGGCAGGAGGACGGTTTCACCGGCTCGCAGCACGAAATGGCTGCCGTCGGGTTCGCTGACGATGGCCGCGCCGCTCAGTCCGATGAGAATGACGAAGGTGTCGAGGGCTGAATAGTCAATTTCGAGGGGCTGGTCAAGGTCATAGACCGACGTGGTGAAGTAAGGGCAACTGACGAGTTGCACTTTTTCGTTTTTAAGGGGCGTGTAGTGCGTCTGATAGTCGGGAAGCACGGTGTAGTCGATGCTTTCGGCGGCCAGTTCGGTATGCAGTTCGCGCGGTCGGCCAAGGTCGTCGTGGCGGTCGAAGTCGTAGATGCGATAGGTCACGTCGGAAGTCTGCTGAATCTCGGCGAGAAAGCAGCCCGAACCGATGGCGTGGATGCGTCCGGCAGGCAGGAAAAAGCAGTCGCCCTCGGCGACGGGATAGCGCGCAATGGCCTCGGTGATGGTCTTTTCTTCCACCATCTGCTTGTATTCCCCGGGCGTGATTTCCCGTTTCAGGCCGCAGAGCAGCGTGGCCTCCGGCTCCGACGGCATGAGATACCACATTTCGGTTTTTCCGCGCTCGCGCCCTTGTCGGCGGGCGATTTCGTCGGTGGGATGCACTTGGATGGACAGGTCGTCGCGGGCATCGATAAACTTGATGAGCAGCGGAAATTCCGTGCCAAATCGCTCGAAATTGGCTCGCCCGACGAGTTTTTCGCGCTGTTCGGCCACGAGGTCGTTCAGTTTCCGCCCGTTTTCTGGGCCTCCGCAGACCACCGTCTCGTTTCCGGCAACGCCGCTGATTTCCCAACTCTCGCCGATTTTCCGCAGCGAGGTCTGGATGTTCTTGAACGGCGCGATTTTCGTGCCGCCCCAAATCGTATTTTTAAGAATTGGTGTGAATTTGTAATGCATAGTGCAAATGTACTAAGAATTTTTGACATATTGTGGCGAATTTACAGTTTTTTTTCGTATTTTTGCGGTTGACAAACTGAAAAAGGCGTATGAAACATTCGACGGAAAGAGGAAATTTCGGAAGCAAACTGGGCATTATCCTCGCTACGGCAGGCTCGGCCGTGGGATTGGGCAACGTGTGGCGATTCCCCTATATGACGGGCGAGAACGGCGGTGCTGCCTTCATCTTGATTTATCTGATTTGCGTGCTGATTCTGGGCATTCCATGCATGGTGAGCGAGTTTATCATCGGACGGCGCGGCGCCGTGAACGCGTGTCGTGTCTATGAGAAAGTGGCTGTCGAAAGTGGCAGGAAATCGTGGTTTTCGGCCCATTTCTTCCCGAAATTCATCGGCTACCTCGGCATTCTGACGGGATTTCTCATCATCAGTTACTACGCTGTGGTCTCGGGCTGGTGTCTGCAATACATCTACGCCTCTGGGACGGGCCAGTTGCAGGGCGACGTGAACTATGTGACGAAATATTTCCAGGAGTTTTCTTCGTCGGCGGTGATGCCTGTGGTGTGGACGGTGGTGATTCTCGTGATGAGCCATCTGATTATCTGCCGAGGCGTGCGCGGCGGCATTGAGAAGGCGGCCAAACTGCTGATGCCCCTGCTTTTCATCCTGCTGCTGGTCATCGTGGTGGTGTCGTGTATGCTGCCCGGAGCGTCGAAGGGAATCGCCTTTTTGCTGAAGCCCGACTTCTCGGTGGTCAATTCCAACGTCTTCCTCGGTGCGCTCGGCCAGTCGTTCTATTCGCTCAGCATCGGCATGGGCGCTCTCTGCACCTATGCCACGTATTTCAACCGCCAGACGAACCTCGTGTCGTCGGCGGTGCAGATTTCGCTGGTCGATTCGCTGGTGGCCATCTTGGCCGGCCTGATGATTTTCCCGGCGGCATTTTCCGTCGGCGTGAGTCCCGACAGCGGTGCCTCGCTGGTGTTCATCACGCTGCCCAACGTGTTCAGCCAGGCCTTTGCGTCGTTCCCGACGGTGGGCTGGATTATCGCATTGCTGTTCTATATGTTGCTCTCGCTGGCCGCACTGACGTCGCTGATGTCGCTCCACGAGGTGCTGACGGCCTTCTTCGTGGAGGAATTCCATCTCTCGCGCAATCGGGCCACGCTGCTGGTCACGGTTCAGGCCTGCGCGGTGGGTGCGCTGTGCTCTTTGTCAATGGGCTCCGCCGACATTACGGTGGCTGGCAGGTCGCTGTTCGACGTGTTCGACTTCGTTTCCGGACAGATTTTCCTGCCCTTGGGCGGCTTCCTGACGTGTCTGTTCTTAGGTTGGGGCGTGTCGAAACGGCTTGTGAAAGAGGAATTCTTTACGGGTTTCAACCCATCGCGAACCGTCGTCGGGCAGTTGGTTTTCAGCGTTTTCATCTTCCTGATTCGCGTGGTCTGCCCCATCGCCATCGCCGCCATTTTCCTCCACCAGTTTGACGTTATTTAGAAACAATCCAAATAATCCGCAGTCGAGATGCACATCCGTGAATTTTTCTACATCAACAAAAGCGACCGCTCGGTGTTGGCTGTCCTGCTCGTTTTTGCGGTGGTGGTGTTCGGGTTGCTTTTCTGGCTGGGAAGACACGACGAAAACACGTTTGTCAGCGAGGCCGACAGCGTGGCTACGGAGAATCCTTTTTCGCGACAATATGAACGGAATTATTCTCGCGAAGACTTTGGCGAAACGGGCCGACAACAGGCTGCGGAACGCTTCCCGTTCGACCCCAACACGGCCACTGCCGACGAACTGCTGCGACTCGGACTGAAGCCGTGGCAGGTGAAAAACATGATGAAATACCGCGAGCGGGGCGGCGTTTACCGAAAACCTGCCGATTTTGCCCGACTCTATGGCCTGACCAAGGAAAAATTCAAGGAACTGGAGCCTTATATCCGCATCAACGACGACGCGCACCGGCCTGCGGCGGAACTGTTCGCAGAAGAGGAAAAGCCGAAGCGCGACACGCTGCGCTTCCCCGTGAAACTGCGCGAGGGCGAACAAATCGCACTCGACCAGCTCGACACGACCAGCCTGCAACGAGTGCCGGGAATCGGACGATATTTCGCCCGAAAAATCGTTGAACACGGCCGGCGACTGGGCGGCTACGCCAGCGTCAGCCAACTCAAGGAAATCGACGGATTTCCCGACGAGGCCCTGCCCTACTTCACGATTGACGCGCCCCACGTCCGCAAACTCAACCTCAACACGCTGACGCTCGACCAACTGAAAAGACACCCCTACCTCAATTTCTATCAGGCGCGCGCCATCGTTGACCGCCGACGGCTCCACGGCGCGCTCAAAAGCCTCGACGACCTCAGGCTCTTGCCCGAATTTTCGCCGGAAGTCATCCAGCGACTCCAACCCTACGTCGAATTTTAACCTCAAAAAAACGAAAAAATCATGATTATAGCACCATTCAGCCGACCGTTTTCCATGATGGCAAAGCCCGTCGGGGCGCGTTGCAACCTCGCCTGCACCTATTGCTACTATCTCGAAAAGGCAAACCTCAACAAGGGCAGCGTGATGGACGACAAAATGCTTGAAACCTTCATTCAGCAGTATATCGAGGCCCAGACCGTGCCTTTCGTGCAGTTCACGTGGCACGGCGGCGAGCCGCTGATGCGCAACATCCGCTTTTTCAAACTCGCCATTGAGTTGCAAAGGCGATACGCCGGCGGCAGAACCATCGAAAACAGCCTTCAGACCAACGGCACGCTGCTCACCGACGAATGGTGCCAGTTTCTGGCCGAAAATCATTTCCTCGTGGGCATTTCCATCGACGGCCCGCGCCACCACCACGACGCTTTCCGCCACACACGACGCGGAGGCTCCACTTTCGACGAGGTGATGCGCGGCGTGGACCT
Organism: Prevotella sp.; assembly: GCA_017483785.1. GTDB lineage: Bacteria > Bacteroidota > Bacteroidia > Bacteroidales > Bacteroidaceae > Prevotella. The sequence goes on along the minus strand of JAFUVC010000105.1, from coordinate 4,716 downwards.
GCTCAACAAGCACGGCGTGGACTGGAACGCCCTGGCCACCATCAACAGCGCCAATGTGGACGAGCCGCAGCAGTTCTACGAGTTTTTCCGCGATCTGGGCTGCCAGTTCCTGCAATTCACACCAGTCGTGGAAAGGGGGATTTCCGAGGAACGAGGAACGAGGAGCGAGGAAGGACTTTCAAAACTGCCGGGCTTCGACGGCAGCGGCGAACTGATGCCCTACTCCGTGCAACCCGACCAATGGGGAAATTTCCTTTGCGAGGTCTTCGACTTGTGGGTGCGCCGCGACGTCGGCAAACTCTTCGTGCAACTCTTCGACACGACGCTGGCCAACTGGGTGGGCGAGCAGCCGGGCGTCTGCACCATGAGCACCTCGTGCGCCAACAGCGCGGTCATCGAGGCCGACGGAACCGTCTATGACTGCGACCACTTCGTCTTCCCCGAGTATCGGCTCGGAAACCTGCGCAACAACACTATCATCGAACTCATCTACAGCAAGCAACATCAGGAGTTCGGCCGACAGAAAACCGGCGCGCTGGCCTCGCAATGCAAGCAGTGTGAGTGGCTTTTCGCCTGCAACGGCGAGTGTCCGCGCAACCGCTTCCTGCCCGACACCGACGGCCGCTTCACCGTGAACTACCTCTGCAACGGCTATCGGCAGTTTTTCAAGCACGTGGAGCCCTACATGAAGTTCATGGCCAACGAATGGCGACAAAAACGGCCGCCAGCAAACGTCATGAAACTTTTCACTTGAAAATCACTAAATCTGGGTATTGCGGAAACGGGAAAAACCGCGTAACTTTGCCATCAGAAAACCCTAATCGTTTCAAGACATGGCAAAGGAAAATCTACAAGGCATTGCCGACACGCTCTACATCCCGCTGGTGGCCAGAATCAGCGTGTCGAAGCAGTTTCCCGACTTTTTCTGCGATGAGAAAGCGCTGTCGCTGGAGTCGTCGATTCCGGAAAAATGGAAACACATCATGGAGGCCGCGAAGGAGTACGAAAACATGGCTGCCGTGGCGCGCTATTTCAATTTTGACGACATGACGCGAAAGTTCATGGCCGCCCACGAGCGGTGCAACATTGTCAATCTGGGCGCGGGCTTGGACACGGGATTCCACAGGCTTCAGCCCACGAAGGCCGTTTTCTACGAAGTGGACCTTCCCGAGGTGATTGACGTGCGCCGGAAAGTGCTCGGCGAGCACGACGGCGAGGTGCTTCTCGGGGGCGACATGTTCGACTTGTCGTGGGCGACGGCCATCGACTGCACGCTGCCGACGCTGCTGATGGCCTCGGGCGTGTTTCAGTATTTCCCCCACGCGCGGCTGCACGGCTTCATCCGCGACCTGAAAAAGACGTTTCCGAAAGGCGAACTGGCTTTCGACGCGACGACGCGAATCGGCATTGAAGTGGCCAACTATTACGTCCGCCGACTGGGCAACCGCGACGCGCACATGCCGTTCTACATCAACAGTTCAAAGGCTTTTGCGCGGAAAACCGACACGGTGCTCATGGAAAACCGCCCGTTTTTCACCGATTTGCGACGCATTCTCGGCCCGCGCCTGAAGCGTTCCACGCGCTTTCTGACGTTTTGGGGCGATTTGCTCAATATGTCGAGGGTTATCCATTTAAAACTTAATGCAAAGTGATGAATACTTTTTATTTTACATTGTCTCCGGCTTGGTTGGGAGGCTGGATTCCGACCGTTTTTCTGGTCGCCATCCAATTTGTTTTCATGGCCATTTTTAAGGACGGGGGCAAGCGGGCCGTCGATACTTCATGGTATGGCCCCTCGGAATGGCACTATGCCAACACGACTTTTGTGCTTCAGGTGGCAATGATTGTGCTTTCCGTCTTCCTGCCATTCAAGTGGGGCACGGCGTGGTTTGTTGTTGGAACGATAATTTATGTCGTTTCTACGATTATGTTTGTCTGGTCATTTTTCTCCTATGGTCGTGCGCCGAAGGGTGAAACCATTCGCAATGGCGTTTATCGCTATTCGCGCAATCCGATGTATTTTTTCTACTTGACGGGAATGGTGGGCGTCGTGGTGGCTTGCGCGTCGGCCTATTTATTGCTGTTGCTCGTCCCCTATGCCGTTGCCACGCACGGGGTCATCTTGGGCGAGGAGCGCTACTGCGCGAAAACCTATGGCGACTCCTACCTTGATTACAAAGCCGCCACGCCACGCTATTTCCTGTTCTTCTGAAAAAGAAATTCAAGAACGACAGAAAAGGCTTTTTCGGAAGCCTTTTAATGAAAAAACAGGGATTATGATGCAGTCTTTTTCTTCATCGTTGGACTTAATAAATAAAGACCGTATGCTGACGATGGAGATGATAAGGCTGATAGAACGGTGCAGACAGGGGGATGCGGATGCCCTCGGAGAACTGTACAAGGCATACGCCCGGCAGATGAGGGGCGTATGTCGGCGTTATATCAGCGACGAGCAGACGGTGGACGATGTGCTGCACGATGCCTTTGTGATTATCTTCACCTCTTTCGACCGGTTGCGCGATGACAGCAAGGCGGAAGCATGGATGATGTCGATTACGCGCAACATTGCCTCGAAATTCAAGAATTATCTTGATGCACGTCCGACGGTTTCACTTGAAAATGCCGCAGAGACAGAACCGATTGACGAGGAGAAACAGATAAATGACGTAAGAGGAGTGCCGCTGAATGAAGTGATAAAGTTGATTGATAAATTGCCGGCGGGCTATGGTCAAGTGTTTCGTCTCTCTGTTTTTGAGGGGATGTCGCACAACGAAATCGCTTCAATTTTGGGCATCGAGCCACATTCGTCATCGTCGCAACTGGCACGGGCGAAGAAGATGCTGCGAAAGATGATGCAGCAGTATTGGGCTGCCGTGCTTCTGTTGTTGCTCATGCCTCTCACTTTCTTCCTGCTCAAAAAAGGCGATACTGCTGTCGAGGATGAAAAGCCAGTTGTGGAAAATCAGAAAAATACGCCAAAAGAATCTCCGGCAGAACGTCCACAGGAGCCTGTGATTGTCCATCTGCCCGTGACTAAAGCAACAGACACGCCGTATTTGGTAGTCGCACAGACTGCGGATTCTGACACTTTGTCCAACATGACGGCTCAAGAGCGGACAATTACTGACACCATATCAAACGATACAACAAAGGCTATACACAAAGTAGAGTTGCCACAATATGATATAGCCGACTTGTTCCCTGACAAGCCAACCATCGGCACGAATAACGACAGGAAATGGTCGTTGCAACTGGCATACGCAGGGCAGTTCGACGAGCAGAACCGCTATAATCAGCCGTTCAGTTATAAGCCAACGCCGTCAGATGCCCAGTCTCCGCCCGGGCCATCCCCAAGTCCGATAATCCCGAGCAGCATCGACAACTGGACGGACTACGCCGCCTATCTGGCGAACAATCCTAATGCCGTGAGCGACAAGACCCGCAGCGTCATCATGCGCATCGCCCTGAACAACGCCAACCGTCCGGGTGAAGACAAGATTCTGCGTACGAGCCACCATCAGATGCCCGTCACATGGTCGTTGGCATTGAAATACAGGTTGAATCATCGCTTCGGACTGGAATCTGGTCTCAGTTACAGCCGCCTGACCTCCAACTTTGAGACGGGGGCCGACGGCAACACCATCCGCGACAAGCAGACCATCCACTACCTTGGCATCCCCATGAAGGGAATATATAATATGTATGACCGTAAACGATGGGGCATCTACGGCAGTTTCGGTCTGACAACCGAAATCCCCGTCCATTCCACTCTCCACTCAGACTTCTATGTGAATGGCCTGTATGAGGCCAGCGACAAGACCACTATCCGTACGCCGTGGCAGTTCTCTACCACCATCGGCCTCGGTCTGCAATTCCACCTGACGCCCAACGTCGGCTTCTTCGCGGAGCCAAGCCTGCAGTACTATATCCCGATGAAGACTGACATCAAGACCTACCGAACAGAGCATCCGTTCACGCTCTCATTACCGCTGGGCATCAGATTTACGTGGTAGCCGTGCAGTCATTCGTTGCAGTTTCAGACTTTATAAGTAGAAACTGCAACGAATTTTTATGTATTCAATTTATGATTATGCCTACAACGGGCTACTCTATCTGAACAACATCGTGCGTCCGCGCCACAAGCGGCTTTCGCAATTAATGATTTACTCGACAACCGCCTGCCAGTCGCGCTGCAAGCACTGCAATATCTGGCAAAAGCCTGTGGAACACCTGTCACTCGAAGACATCCAGCGAATCATGCAGAGCCGATGCGTCACCCGGCGGACTACCGTAGGTCTGGAGGGTGGGGAGTTCGTCCTTCATCCACAAGCCGAGGAAATCATGGCGTGGTTTTGCAAGCATCACCCGAACTTCACGCTGCTTTCTAACTGTCTTGCGCCCCGGCGTGTCATCAATGCTGTCCGCCGCTATCATCCCCGTCATTTGTACGTATCTCTCGACGGTGACCGCGAGACTTACCATCGGATGCGTGGCTGCAACGGTTACGACCGCGTGATTCAAGTGGTGGAGGCAGTGAAAGACGAGGAGCCGCTGTCGCTGATGTTCTGTCTGTCGCCGTGGAACACATTCGATGATATGGCCTATGTCATTGACGTTGCCAAGCATTACGGCATTGATGTTCGCATCGGTATCTACGGAACAATGGCTTTCTTTGACACAACAAGCGAACTGCTGACAGCTTCGGACTTCATCAGT
>JAFUVC010000104.1 GCA_017483785.1 Prevotella sp. | reverse complement strand
TTCTACCTGCACGTCCATCCCTACGTTGCCGCCTACATCAACAGGGGCTTTTTCTCGCAGAAAAGGCAGTGGCAACTCAAATACGGACTTGGCGTGCATGTCGTCTCCTCGCAGAAACTCGCCTTCCTGCAATACGAGTTCTACGACTCCCAAAAACAATTCATCGACATGAAAGAGGAGATTGAGACCATGTAATAAAAAGAACTGCAAGCCGACGCTTGCAGTTCTTTTTTTAATGACAATCTTCAAAAATCACACTGCCGAAACGCTGTTGAGCCACTCGTAGATGCACGAGCAGACTCCGAAGAGCACGATGCCTGCCATGCAGAGGTCAAGGGCCAGTTTCGTGGCGTTGTCGCTGCGGAACGTTGGCAACGGCGACTCGGCGTCCTTGATGTACATTTCCTTCACGATGAGCAGGTAGTAGTAGAGGCTCTGCACGGTGTTGATCAGGGCCACGAACACGACGAAATAGGCCCAGAAACTGCCCTGCTGGGCGGCAGCCATGAAGACGAAGAACTTCGAGAACATGCCTGCGAAGGGCGGAATGCCGGCAAGCGAGAACAACGCCAGCGTCATCAGGAACGACAGTTTGGGATTGGTCTTGTAGAAACCTGCGAGAGCCGAGCGCTCGGTGGTTCCGCCGTTGTTCTGCTCCACCACGCTAATCACTGCGAAGACTGCGAGGTTGGCAGCCACATAGACGAGCGTGTAGAACATCAGCGACGCCACGCCCATCGTGGAGTTGCCGATGACGGCGAGCATGATGTAGCCGGCCTGCGAAATGGAACTGAACGCCATGAATCGCTTGAGTTCCGACTGGCGCATGGCAAAGAGGTTTCCAATGGTGATGGTCAGCACGATGACGACGTAGAGCAGGATTTCCCACTGGCGGGTCATCGGCGCGAACACTTTCATCAGAATGGCGCAGAGCGCAAAGGCTGCGGCACCCTTCGAAATGACGGAGAGGTAGGCCGTCACCGTGGTCGGCGCTCCCTGATAGGTGTCGGCAGTCCAGAAATGGAACGGCACGAGCGAGAGTTTAAACCCGAGTCCGGCGAAGAAAAACACCAGTCCGGCGATGGTGAACGGAGTGACGCTGAGTTGCCGGGCGACATCGGCGAAATAGAGCGTTCCGTGGGCGCCGTAGATGAACGAAATGCCGTAGAGCATGATGGCGCTCGAGAACGTGGCCGTCAGAATATACTTCGCTCCGGCCTCGGCCGAGTCTTTCTTCCACTTGTCCATCGCCACAAGGCACGCCATGGGCACTGAGGCCATCTCGAGTCCGAGGAAGAACATGAGGAAGTGGCCCGAGGAGGTCATGACATACATGCCGAGCAGCGTGGAAACGAGCAACATGTAGAACTCGCCCTCGTAGCGGCGAGCGGTTTCGTTGTGCTCAATCCAGGTCTGCGCCATGATGGCCACGACGAGCGTTCCGCCCGTCAGGATGAGTTTCATGGCATTGGCCGCAGCCGTGGAGACGTAGAGTCCGCCAAACACCTCGGCGGGAGTCGCCAGCGCACAGGGCACGAGTTGCACGAGCAACAGCGCCATGGCAAGACAACTCAGCACCGAATGTTTCTTTTCGCTCTTCGTCAGGGCGAAATCAGCGAAAAACAAGATGACCAGAATGGCTACTAACGTGGCTTCTGGAACCATTTGTAAGAATTGTGAATAGTTCATTGTGATTCCTCCTCCTTTTAAATAGCGGCCATGGCCGGGTTAATAACTGAAAGAATGGGCACCAGCGCATCGTCGATGATGGGCTTGAAGAAGAACGGCGTGAGTCCGAGTCCGGCCACACAGAAAATGAGACAGGCCACGGCGACGCGCTCGTCCCAAGTGGCATCGGTGAGCGTCTCGTAGTGCGGATCGGCCACCTTGCCCATCAGAATCTTGCCTGCCACGCGCAGGATATAGACCGCCGTGACGACAATCGACGTGCAGGCGATGATGGTGCAAGTGCGGTGGAACGTGTCGGCATTCATAAATGAGCCCACGAAAATGGTCATCTCGGCCGTGAAGCCCGAGAATCCAGGCAGTCCGAGGTTGGCCAGACCGGCAATGAGGTAGCCCACAGCCAAGAACGGCATGATTTTCATCAGTCCGCCGAGTTTGCGGATGTCGCGTGTGTGGGTACGGCCGTAAATCATACCGATGAGGGCGAAGAACAGGGCCGTCATCAGTCCGTGGGAAAGCATTTGCAGGATGGCACCCGAGCAAGCCGTCTGCGTCATCATCAGCAAGGCGAAGAGCACCAGTCCGCAGTGGCTGACCGACGAATAGGCGTTGATGTACTTCAAATCGGTCTGCACGCAGGCCGAAAGGGCTCCATAGACCACCGAAATCGTCGTCAGAATCAGGAAAATCCAAGCCAGTTCTTGTGCGGCCTCGGGCAGCAAGTACATGGCCACGCGGAAGCAGCCATAGCCGCCGAGTTTCATCAGCACACCGGCGTGGAGCATCGAAACCGCCGTGGGCGCCGAGGCATGACCGTCGGGCGACCAAGTGTGGAACGGGAACATGGCTCCGAGCACGCCGAATCCGATGAAAATGAACGGGAAGAACACTTTCTGGATGGCCACGGGGATGTTGTGCATCTGGGCAATCTCGACGACGTTCATCGTCGTGGCACCAGAGAAGAAATAGATGCCGAGAATGCCGATGATGAGCAGGGCCGAGCCGCCCATGAGCATCAGCGTCAGTTTCATGGCCGAATATTCCTTGTTTCCACTACCCCACACGCCGATGAGCAAATACATCGGAATGAGGGCGACCTCGTAGAACATGAACATCGTGAAGAGGTCGATGGAGATGAAAAAGCCGAACACACCCGTCGAAAGGAGCGTAAACCAGAGGAAATACTCCTTCGTGAGGGGTTTCAACTGCCACGAGGCGAACGTTCCGGTGAAAACGATGATGCTCGAAAGCAGCAGCATCACCACCGAAATGCCATCGACACCGACGGCGTAGGCAATGTTCAGCGGCTTGAACCAAGGAATCGAGTCGGCCAGCAGCATCACATCGGTATTGCCTGCAGCACGTTGCTGAACGAAATAATACGTCAGCCATATCGACAGGGCCAGCAAGCACGACGCGCCGACCACCATCACACCGCGCACCTGATTGAGATTGCGGCTGAGCCACAACCCCAAGAGCATCACTGCGGGGATAACTACGAATAATGTCAGTATATTCATATCTTCTCAATTATATGCAAAGTAATACTAATGTTAACGCCACAGCACCCGTGAGGAACCAGACCACATACTGGCGGACGTCGCCGCTCTGCCACGGGCGGATGCTCTCGCCGGCCTCGTTGGCACCCCAGACCATGAAGTCGAACGTGCCGTCGATGACGTGGCGGTCGAACCATGCGATGGGCGTGGAAACGCAGGCGAAAATCACCTTGTGGGTGACAAACTGCCAGATTTCGTCTTGATAGAAACGCTTGTAGGCCGCGCGCCAGAGGTTCGGGAACGTCTTGTAGAGGCGGTCGGCGACGGGCTGACGCTCACCTTTATAAATATAGGTGGCCAGACCGATGCTCAACAGGGCGATAATCGTAGAAGTCAGGGCAATCTGCGTGTCGAAGTGGATGGTATAGGCCTTTCCGCTTGCCGTGACGAAGTCGCCA
>JAFUVC010000012.1 GCA_017483785.1 Prevotella sp. | reverse complement strand
TTTGTCTGGCTGCTGCCCGGACAGTCGCTGCTGCTCCGTTCGCAGATTCTCGACATGCAGGGTCGCGATGTATTGATTTGGGTAGTGGAGAATCCTTCTGAGTTCGAGCGTATTCCCCACGTACAACTTCGCTTTCAGGACGGTGAAGCCGGCGGACTCAACTACATCACCACTGCCGAAGCCGTCTTCAACCCGAGTGAGTCGCTGACCTCTACCCACGAATCGGTTTTGGCACCGAAGGCCTTCGGGCTTCAGACGCGCAACGGACAGCGCATCTACAAGGAGTTTGAAACATTGTATTATTATTGGGAATAGGATATGGAAGGACGAACACAACTGATAATCGGCGGAGTGGAGGTGGTATTGCCTCAGAACTTCGCTACGACGGTGAAGCGTGAAAACTCGTTTTTTACCAAAAATGGTGAATACACCTACGACTGTACGCTGCGGCTCGACAACCAGACGAACCGCGAACTCTACGGCTTTTTGCAGCGGTTGAATAAAAAAGAGGCCGTTCAGTCGAAGCGTTCGGCGGTGCTGATGGCCGAAGGAAGGGTGTATTGCCGGGGTACGGAGGTGATTACGGGCTGGACGGACGAGGAGGTGACGGTGCAGGTTGTGAGTGGCAACTCCGAATTGAACTATTTCATCGGCAACGACCTGAAAATTGAATGGTTGGACTTGGGCAGCGTGAATACGTCGGACGCTGTGGACCCCAGTGCCGTCTATCCCGACCGCGACTATTGTCAGCCCACCATCATGACCAACGAGCGAGCCTACAACAACTATATCGGCTCGGCCATTGCTGGCGGTCGCCGACTTCCGAACGGTATGCGCAGCCTCGTCAGATATATGCCCTATCTCTGCGGTTTTCTTCGCAGGCTGATGACGGCGCTGGGCTATACGCTCGTCACCAATCAACTTGAAACAACGATGTTCAAGTATCTGTTCATCGTTCACACCGAACTGACGAACGAATATGCGAAGATGATGCCCGGCTGGACGGTGAAAGATTTTCTTCAAGAGGTCGAGAACTTGTGTGGTGTCGTGTTTGTGACGGACAATCTTCGCAAGACGGTAGATATTCTTCAGAAGTCCATCTACTATCAGAACGCCCGTCAATATCCGCTGCAGAATGTCATCGACAAATATGAAATGAACATCGACGAGGAACACGGCGATGCGGAATTCACCTCGTCGGATGTGGACTACGACCTTCACGACCATCTTTGGACAAAGTTCATGGCTTTGCCCGATGGCTTTGCGGAAAGCGTGAAAACGAGGGAGTTTGAAAGCCTCGATGCGATTCGTGCCGCTTCGGGTGTTGGTGGAAAACTGCTGAAAGACACCTCGACGGGGCGGCTCTACATTCAGACGACCCGAACCTACTACCAGCGACAGGGACAGTTCGGAGGTAGTTCGCAACAGGCCGAAGAACCTATGACCGAAGATTACATCATGGAGGTCAATCAGTTCGACCGCCTCGATCGTGCCGACGCGCAGAGCAAACTGGAAATCAAGTTGCCACCTGCGCCCATCACGCGAGCGCCCGCTGCGGCCGGCTGGCCGGAGGTGCTCGACATTCGTACTTCGCAAGACACCTCTTCGGGCGGTGGCGGCGATTCGTGCGACAGTTGCGATGCCGACGAAGACGCTTCGGAAATGATTCGCAGTTTCTCGAAGCAAGAATCGACCGAAGTCAATCTTTACGTGGCCTTTCACAACGGTTATCGCGTTGTTGGCGGTCGGCCACTACCCTACACCGACGCCTACCATGCTACCGTCTATCCTCCCATGTCGGGAACGGTTTCGGGTTGGCCCGTCGGCTCGCTTCGCCTGCAAGACATCGAGGCGGAGTTGTACGCCGGTGTCTATCGGATTGACACGACGCGCAAGGTGGTGTTCGAGACTTACGACCCGAACATGCTCGACCCTCGCGCCATCATCGTGGTGCGGAACCGCCGATGGGTGGTGCGCGAAATCGAGGAGACGCTGACCTCGAGCGGCCGGAAACCATCGTGGAAGGTGACGTGCCACCCGATCGAGATTTCCGACGAGTCGGCAGAAAGCCGTTGGGTTCTGACGAAAGGCGTTTGGGACGATGGCGGTGCGTGGCTCGACGATGGGCGATGGAATGACTGATTTTGCCGTGTCCTTTACATTATTATATATAGGCAGTATCTTTGCAGTATGAAACAGAACACGAAAGACTGGATTCAGTACCTGTCGGCCATTGCGCTGATATTGAGTGCAATTGTGCTGGTGTTCACCTCGTTCCTGACGATTGAGCGCGTGGGCGAGGGCGTGAACACTTACGTGGGCATCGCCATCAGCGGCGGACTGGCTATCTTCGGGGTGGCCGCGTACTTCGTGAATCAGGTGGCACAGTTCAAGACGACAATTCACCACGAGATCAGGAAGGAGGTAGAACGGCAGTATGGTAACAGTAACGGCAATACATCTTCTGAAGATAGCACCGATGGCGAGGAACGCTGAGCAGTTGGCCGCGCAGATTACGCGGTGGGCTCCGACGTTCGGCATCACCACGCCGCTGCGCATGGCTCACTTCCTTGCGCAGTCGGCCCACGAGACGATGGGGTTCGTGCTGATGACGGAGATGGCCAGCGGCAAGGCCTACGAGTGGAACGCCGTGCTTGGCAACACGCAGAAGGGCGACGGCGTGAGGTTCAAGGGTCGCGGCTTGCTGCAACTGACTGGCCGCGCCAACTATCAGGCGTATGCGCGGAGCAAGTTCTGCGTGGGCGACCTGATGAGTCATCCCGACTGGCTGGCGCAGTTCCCGGGGGCGGTGAAGTCGGCGATGTGGTACTGGTGGAACCGAGGGCTGAACGCTGCTGCCGACCGCGACGATGTGACGACCATCACGCGGAAAATCAACGGTGGACTGAATGGTTTCGAGCAGCGGAAACTCTATCTTCGACGCGCTAAGAGCGCTTTGACTATTTGACGATTTACTATTTGACTATTTGACGATTTGACGATCCTTTTTATTTGACTATTTGACTATTTACTATTTGACTATTTATATGGATAAGTTTTTTGAAAAATTAAAATCGTTCCGAAAGGACGACTGGATGCACTTCACGGTGTCGCTGTTGCTGTGCTTCGCCCTGTCGTCGGCAGCGCAGGCGTTTTTCTGCACGGCTTCGCGGGGGAACATGCTGGTGGCTGTCGTGGCCTTTGTTGCGACGATGGCCATGGGCTTCTATAAGGAGTTGTTCATCGACGAGCGTGTTTCACTCGCTGACCTGCTGGCTGATGTCTTGGGTGCTGTGGTCGGCGCAACGATGAGTGTGATATGAGGTGGTTGAAAGTTCTGTGGCCTTACCTGTTGCTCATCGACTTCTGGGTGATGGTCGCGCTGTTCACATTCGCGGCGTGCGACGAGTGGAAGCTGAAGCGGGAGAATGAGCAGCTTCGCGAAGAGCTGGCCCGACAGCAGCAGTATGTGCCGCTGCAGCGCGACACGATTCGCGACACGGTGGAGGTGGTGACGCAGCAGGTGGTCGAGGTCGAGCGAATCAAGAACGTGCTGACCGCCGACGAAAAGGCGCTTCTGAAGGATTTGCAAGTGAAAGTTTCCGAAATAGAGTCGATGCAGAAGACCGCGATGGAGAGTGCCGGACAGGTTCACCTCGCGCCGGACACGACCAAGGGCGGAAGTGGGGATTCCGTTGCCTTGTTGGGCTACCGCGACGAATGGATTGACTTTCGATTCAACCCTATTACTGACAATTTACATTTTCGGACACGCGATTCAATCGTCGCCGTGGTCAAGCGGCAATACAAGCACCGCTTTCTGTGGTGGCGTTGGAAGGTGAAGGGCTACGAGGTGAAACTCGTGAACTTCAATCCCTATTCGACGATTCACTACAACACTTTCATACAAGATAAATAAGGCTTAAAAAATCTTTTCATAAATACGAGGAGCGCCAGTTGCCCGTGAGGGCCGCTGGTGTTTTTTATGTGAAACTGTCGAACACTTTTATGCCCTCTGCCTTCGCCTCGTCGAGCAGGTGGGCGTAAACGAGTGTGTCTTTGAGGTCGGCGTGGCCAAGGATTTCCTTCAGGGCGTAGAGGTCTTTCGTGTGGCGGTAGAAAATCGTCGCGAAGGTATGCCTGGCAGTCTTGCACGAAATCGACTTTTCGATTCCGGCGATGGCTGCTATTTCTTTCAGGTGCTTGTTGATTTTCTGTTCGCTGGGCAAGGTGGTGAACAGCGGGCCGCGATTCCGCCCAGCCCGATAGTGCTCGACAATTCTCGCCGCGAAGTTCGTCAGTGGCACCGTTACATTCTTTCGCGTCTTTCGCCGCTGGTAATGGAGCTCGCCATTGCGGAACTGCTCGATGCGCAGATCCTTTGCGTCGCCCACGTGCGGCGATGTGACGGCCATAAAAAGAAAGAAACGGAGCACGTTCTGCCGAGCCTCGCTGAGCGTCGCCTTCTCGTATAGCGCTATCAGCCGGCGGAACTCGGCCTCGTCGAGATAGACCACCTCGCTCTTCGGCTTCTTCACCTTGACATTGTCGAAGGTCGTGCGCTCGATGTAGCCCTCGCGCTTCGCCGCCTCGACGAACACCTTGAACGTCTTCACATCCTTCCACACCGTCGCTTCACTCAGACCGCTACGCCGCAGATGGGCGACGAAACGCATACAGAAGTCGTAGGTGATTTCATGGAAGCTCATGTTCGGTGCGTAGTGCTGCACCTTCTTCATGATGGTGCGATAGGTTGTCAGCGTCGCGTCCTCGCGCTGGCGTGACACCTTATTATAATAATAGACCATGAAATCGTAGAACGAATCGAAATCCGTCGGGCTGTGGTAATAGCGCAGGAAACTCTCTTTCGTCAGTTGCTCGTCGCGCAGTCGCGCCTTGACGAGCACATCGTTCGCCCGGGCACGGATTTTCTCGATGATGAGATTCTGGTCGCTCACATCCTTGGAGTTTCCGCGCACACGACCCTTTTTCGCATCCCAATCGGCTACGGCCACCTTGACCTTCGTCGGTATGCGAATCTTCGTGCTGCTCACATAAACGGCGACCTGAATCATGGCCTTGCCGTTTTTGTCTTCGTCTTTTCGACGAACCACACTGATTTTTGCCATAAATACTCCTTTTTTTTTGTGCCTAATTTGTGCCTGCAAAATGGCTGGAAAAGGCTTTGTGCCTGTTTTGTGCCTGTTTTTTCGGCGGTTTTAGCACTCAGTCGCAACGTGGAGGGAACGCCTGAAAACAAAGGAGTTTTCAACGAAAATCGGGGGCTTTTTACACCCCCGAGAATTGTTAGAAAGCGGTGCGTACGGGACTCGAACCCGTGACCTCCTGCGTGACAGGCAGGCATTCTAACCTACTGAACTAACGCACCATTGTTTGTTTGCGGATGCAAAGGTAATCATATTTTTTGGTTCCTCCAAATTTTCTCGACATTTTTTTACAAAAAAGTTTGCATCAGCAGGGCATCGTGGTAGTCGCGACCGTCGAAAATCCAGTCCAGAAGCCGCGTCTGCTCCTTGAAACCGGCCTGCCGAAAGAGGTTCTGGGCCTCGGTGTTCGCGGAATCGACCACCACATAGACCTGATGCAGGTGAAGCGTCTGGCGTGCGTAGTGAAGCAGCCGCTCCACCGTCTGCCGGCCATAGCCGAGCCGACGAAAATCTTGCTTGACGACGATTCCGAGTTCGGCACGCTGGTGCTGCGGCGAGAAATTCATGAGGTCGGCCAGTCCCACGACCTGTTTTTCGGCATTTTCGATGACGAGCCGCACTTGGCGGTCGGCGTAGATGTCGGCCTGCTGATGGGCGATGTAGTCGTGGAGCGCATAGCGCGAATACGGCACGTTGGTGTGGCCCACGTTCCAGACTTCGCGGTCGTTCTCAATCGCATAGAGTTCGTCCAAATCCTCGGGTTCGAGGGCTCTCAGGTTGATGGTTGATTCGTTCATTTTATGATTTCGTCGGCTGTGATAATGGTGTTTTGCTGTGGCAGATAGGTTCCGATTGTCACGCCGTGGCGCGAATTGGAGGAAAATCGCTCCAGAATGTCGGAAAAACGAAAGGCGTCGGTGTCGTAAACGACGTAAACATGGCGATTTTCGGGCATTTCCACGCCCTGATGCCCCTCGGGTCGGGTTCGGGAATCGGCCTCGATGAATTGGGCGTCGAGTCCTTTGCTTTGGGCGAGTTTCCGGCAAGCGTCGAGGCTCGACCGACTGCCCAGAACAATGTAGAGCGGCAGCGCGGCGCGCTTGGTTTCGACGAGGCCGAGGCTGCGCCGCAGTTTCTCCGCCTGAATGCGCACGAGCGTGGCAAAAGCCTTTCCGAAAATGGTGATTTTGATGGGCAGGCTCAGCAGAACGGTCATGCCCGAATAGTGCTTGCGGAAGAAGATGAGCATGGCCTTGTAGAACACGTGGACGTAGCGGAACGACGATTTTTGCGTGCTTTCGCCCTTGTAGTGCAGGATTTTCGAGGGCAGATACCAGTTTTCAAAGCCGCCCTTCAGCAGTCGGTAAGACAAGTCGATGTCCTCGCCATACATGAAGAAGTCTTCGTCGAGCAGGCCGACTTTCTCCAAAGCCTTGCGACGCAACAGGCAATAGGCACCGCTGATGACCTCGATTCGGGCGGCCTCGTCCCACGAGAGATAGCCCATGTAATATTGTCCGAAACGCCGATGTTTAGGGAATCGGGCGCATAGTCCGCTCATCTTGTAGAACGCGACCATGGGCGTGGGCAGTCCGCGCCGCGACTCCAGCGCGTCGGTGCCGTCGGCCTTCAGCATTCGCACGCCAAGCGCGCCAGCCTGCCCGTGGTTGTCCATGAACTGGAGGCTTTCGCGGATGGTCTTCTCGCCTACGAAGGTGTCGGGGTTCAGCAGCAGCACATACTCGCTCTCCGACTGGCGGATGGCGATGTTGTTGGCTCGCGCAAAGCCGAGATTATGCTCGCTGGCGATGACTTTCACCTCGGGGAAGTGCTCGCGAAGGAACTCCACCGTGCCGTCGTGCGACTGGTTGTCAACGACATAAACCTCGCCATCGACGTCGGCGAGTGCGCGCCGCAGCGACAAAAGACACTGCTGAACGTAATGTTTTACGTTGTAACTGACGATGACGACGGTTAGTTTCTTCATGCTTCCAACTCGGCTTGACAGCGGTTTTTACTCGGATAGACGAACACGAGGCAGAGGCACAGAATGGCGGCCATGATGCCGAATGAGTTGTTCACGAAAAGATAGTAGAAGGCCGTGTTCACGACCATCGGAATGAGGAGCATATCAAGGCGGAAAAGTCCCCATCTGAGAAGTCCTTCCTCGCATTTCTCGGCGATTTCCTGCTTCACTTTCTGGAACTTGAACAGTCGCAGAGCCAGCGGAATCAGGGCGATGGTGAGCAATTCCATCACCGTCAGCACCCAGAATTCCATCGTTTCGTTGCCCTGAAATTCGCCCACAGGCAGCCAATTCATCTCACCAGCCATAACCGCAGCCAGCGCAATCACGATGCCTGTCACAAAGGTCATCATCAGTATTTTTTGTACGCGATTCATTGTCTTGAATTAAAAATTTATAATTTAAAATTAAGAATTATGATTAGCCAAAACCTTTCATCCCTTCATCGGCGTGCGGTTCAGAATGGAGCGGCCGAGCGTCACCTCGTCGGTGTATTCGAGTTCGTCGCCCACGCTGATTCCGCGCGCAATCACGCTCAGCCTGACGCCCGTGTGGGCCAGTCGGCGCGAGATGTAGAAATTCGTGGTGTCGCCCTCCATCGTGGAACTCAGCGCCAGAATCACCTCGCTGACGCCGCCCTCCTCCACCCGCTTCACGAGCGAGTCGATTTCGAGGTCGGCCGGCCCCACGCCATCCATCGGCGAGATGATGCCGCCCAGCACATGGTAGAGCCCGTTGAACTGCTGCGTATTCTCCACGGCCATCACGTCGCGAATGGTCTCCACGACGCAAATCAGCGAGCCGTCGCGTCGGCGGTCGCTACAAATCGGGCAGACCTCGCCGTCGCTGATGTTGTGGCACACGCGACAATACTTGATTTCGCGCTTCAGCCTGACAACGGCCTCGCCGAAAGCCTCCACGTCGGTTTCAGACTGGCGCAAGAGGTACAGCGACAGCCGCAGTGCCGTCTTCCGCCCAATTCCGGGCAGTTTGGCGAACTCCGACACCGCCCGTTCCAATAATGCCGATGGATATTGCTGCTCCATTGTCAACTAACTTTTGCACTCAGAAGTTCATTCTGAAGAAACGAATAGACATAACCCGCACTCTGGTAATACAGCCCAGTCGCATCGTCTTGCAGCCGCTCGAAAGTTTCCGACGTGTAAAGCACATCAATAGCCTCCTGCGGCGTATAGTGATAGTCGTCCACAAGATGGCCGGCCAGTTCCGTGGGAACCTCTATTTTTATGTTCGAGCCATGATAAAGTCGTATCATCGCAATTTTCCTCCATTGTTCAGGCACACTTGAGCCAAAATATCAACCGTATCAGGAAACGACTGGGTGTGCAGAAAGCCGTAATGAAGCTGCAAATGCTCCATTCCCTTGAACCGTTTCAGATAGGCGTAAGCCTGTCGTGGGCGTATGCCGAAACGACTGGCAAACTCGCTGATGAGTGCCACCGTATATCCAATGATATTTCTTTCTTCGCGTGCCATCGTTCTGTTTCTTTTTAAAACCCAAGTGCAAAGATACGATTTTTTTTCTTTCAGCGCATTTTTTTTCGCGAAAAACTTTGTAATTGCAGAAAAAGTTGTATTTTTGCATCTGAGCATTGCCACGAGGCTTTGGCGAAAGCGGCAGTGCGATTTTTGCGGAAAAATTAACAAGCGTTTGCTGTTATTCGGAATCGTTTCAAGAACCTAGGAAATTCAAGAACTAACGTACCGAAGAATAAGTCAGTAAATGCCTGCGTTATGCGTGGGCGTGACTTATCTGGTATGTTTAGGCTTCCTAGGGCCATTGAAACGTGGATAGTTCGTCCACGTTTTATTTGTCCTAAACGAAGCCTACACCTCCGAAGATAAGCAACACGCTATAAAACTATGCATAGCGTATGGCAAACAAGAATTTGAACGCGGCCAAAGAGGCCAAGAAGGACGAGTTTTACACCCAACTCGCCGACATTGAAAACGAGTTGAAGCACTACCGCGAGCATTTTCGTGGTAAGAAAATCTTGTGCAACTGCGACGACCCTTACGAGAGCAACTTTTTCAAGTATTTCGCCAATAATTTCAACGCATTCGGGCTGAACAAACTGACGGCGACGTGCTACAACGGTTCGCCCGTGCAGGGCTCGGAGTTGATGCTCGATTTTGGCGATTTTCAGAGCGACGAGCCGAAGAAAATCGCCTACAAAGTGGAAATCACGGAAGTCTCCGACGTGAACGGCGACGGGCGCATCGACTTGGCAGATGTGCGCCACTTGATTCAGAACGACAAGAATGTGCTTTCCGTACTGAAAGAAAACGGCGATTTCCGCTCAAAAGAGTGCATCGAACTGCTAAAAGAGGCCGACATCGTGGTTACCAATCCGCCGTTTTCGCTCTTCCGAGAATATGTGGCGCAGTTGATGAAGTTTGAGAAGAAATTTTTGATAATTGGAAATCAAAATGCTATCACTTATAAGGAAATTTTTCCTTTAATAATGAATAATAAAATATGGCTTGGTTACAAATCTGGAGATATGGCATTTACTGTTCCCGATAGCTATGAACCAAGAGAAACGAGATATTGGCAAGACGAAAGTGGTCAAAAATGGAGAAGTATGGGAAATATTTGTTGGTTCACAAACCTTGACCATAAAAAGCGCCACGAAGAATTGATTTTATATCAAACTTATTCGCCCGAAGAATATCCGAAGTATGATAATTACGATGCAATCAATATTAATAAAGTAGATAGTATTCCGATTGATTATGATGGCGCTATGGGTGTACCAATCACTTTTTTGGATAAATATAATCCTGAACAATTTATTATTCTTAGTGCCAATGATTATCGAAATAATCAGAATGTACCAATTAAAACACATGGTTTAATTAAAGATAAAGAAGGTGCAATCAATGGTAAACCTACATATGTTAGAATATTAATCCGAAAAAAACAATAATAACTATGCAAATCGAACTTCAAAAAATCACCGTCCGCGACCTCACCGCAGGCTACGAGGACAACGAAGAACAGGGCGTTCGCGGCTACGGCGGCAGGCTCGACATCCGCCCGCCCTATCAGCGCGAATTCATCTACGACGAAAAGAAACGCGCCGCCGTGATTACGACCATCAAACGCGGCTTTCCGCTCAACGTGATGTACTGGGCGACACGCGACAACGATGCCGAAGTACCCTTCGAGGTGATGGACGGACTGCAGCGCACCATCTCGATTTGCCAGTATGTGAACGGCGATTTCGCCTACGATTTCCAGTATTTCCACAACCTGACCGAAACGGAGCAAAACCAGATTCTCGACTACGAACTGATGGTGTATGTGTGCAGCGGAACCGACAAGGACAAACTCGACTGGTTTCAGACCATCAACATCGCTGGCGAGCGGCTCACCGAGCAGGAACTGCGCAACGCCGTCTATGCAGGGCCTTTTGTAAGCGACGCCAAGCGCTATTTCTCGAAATCGAACTGCGCCGCCTACAACATGGGCAAGCATCTGATGAACGGCTCGCCCATCCGTCAGGACTACTTGGAAACCGCCTTGAAATGGATTGCCAACGCGCAGAGCACGCCGTCGAACCGAATGACCGTCGAGGGCTACATGGCGAAACACCAGCACGACCCAAATGCGACGCAGTTGTGGCAGCATTTTTCCGCAATTATGACGTGGGTGGCGGCAACTTTCGACATTGGCAAGCGAAGGCAGATTATGAAAGGCGTGGACTGGGGTGCGCTCTTCGACCGATTCCACGAACAGGTCTTGGACAAGGCCCAACTTGATGCTGAAATCGGCAGGCTCATCATCGACAGCGAAGTGCAGAACAAAAAAGGTATCTGCTCGTTTGTTCTCACGCGCGACGAGCACGACCTCGGCCTTCGCGCCTTCCCCGACGACATCAAACTGGCCGTTTACGAAAAGCAAAATGGCGTGTGCCCGCTCTGCGGCGAACATTTTGAAATCGAACAAATGGAGGGCGACCACATCACGCCGTGGCGCGACGGCGGAAAAACCGTCGAGCAGAACTGCCAGATGCTCTGCCGCGAGTGCAATCGGAGGAAAGGGGCACGGTGAGGTCTGGCTTCAAGGCACAAGCATCATAACATGTGCTTCCTCTTCCACCATACAAACCATCCCACGGCCACGAGCAGCACCACGGCACTACCCGTGTACGACACGGCCAGCGGAAGCCCGAGCGCCTGTTTCGAGACGAGCAGGAACGTGGCGCTGACCACCGTCATAAACAGGGCCGGAATGAGCATCATCAAGTAGGGTTTCTGGTGTCGGACGAGATAGACCGTCAGCGCCCACAGCGTGAAGACGGCGAGCGTCTGGTTAGCCCATCCGAAATACTGCCAGATGATGTTGAAGCCGTTGGGGTTGTTCATCTGCCACATTAATAATAATAGGGCGACGACGAACATCGGGATGCAGACGTAGAGCCTGCGGCGGACGGAACGCTGCTCCACGCCGAGGAACTCGGCCACAATGAGGCGCGCGCTGCGGAATGCCGTGTCGCCGCTCGTAATCGGAGCCGCCACCACGCCAAGCAGTGCCAGAATGCCGCCGGCCATGCCCAGCCAGCCCTCGCAGACCAATTTTACGACGGTCGGCGCGTCGAAATATTGCATGAGCGTCTTTCCGCCCTCCGACTGCGCCATGAAGGCCTCCACCACGTCGGGTTTCACGATTTCCTGCCAACCGCCGTAGTAGAAGAAATACATCGACACCGAGGCCCAGATGAGCGCCACGATGCCCTCCGTAATCATTGCGCCGTAGAAAATCGGCCGTCCCCACCGCTCGCTCTTCATGCAACGCGCCATGAGCGGGCTCTGCGTGGCGTGGAAGCCACTGATGGCACCGCAGGCAATCGTGATGAAAAGTGCGGGGAAAACGGGGTTGTTAGCCACGAAACCCTCGCGACCGAGCCATGCCGGCGTATCGTCGAGGCTGCTCCACAACTCGGGAATGGCCGGCTGCTTGACGAGCAGGCCGACAAACAGCGCAAACGCCATGAACAAGAGCGAAAAGGCGAAAAGCGGATAGACCTTGCCGATGATTTTGTCGATGGGCAGCATCGTGGCGATGATGTAATACGCGAAATTCACCACAATCCAGAACATTTTCGAGCCCCAGATGCCGTGCAAAATAATGGCCGGACTATACACGAACACCGCGCCCACCATCATCAGCAGGAAAATCGAGAACACCAGCATGACACGCTTGGCCGGAAGGCCCAGATAATGGCCGATGAGTTCGGGAAGTCCAGCGCCGTCGTGGCGAATCGAGAGCATTCCGCTCAGGTAGTCGTGGACAGATCCGGCAAAAATACAGCCCAATACAATCCACAGATAGGCAATCGGCCCGTACCACGCACCCATGATGGCACCGAAAATCGGCCCCGTTCCGGCAATGTTAAGAAACTGAATCATGAAAATCTTCCACCCGGGCAACGCCACGAAATCCACGCCGTCGGCCTTTGCAACGGCAGGCGTGGGACGGTCGTCGGGGGAGAAAACTCGCTCCACGAATCGGCCATAGACAAAATAGCCAACCACCAGAGCACACAGGGCAATCAAGAATGAAATCATACGTATTTAATTGTTTTTTTGTGACAATCCAATCTTTTCTTTTTACTTAAAATTCCATGCAAAGTTACGACTTTTTTCCCGTCTGCGCCGACATTTTTTCAGAAAATATCTTTGAAAGTCAATTTTTTTTGTAATTTTGCAGTGTGTTCTTTTTAGAATGCAAGAAAATGATTAGGCTCTGACATTCCCATTCACCACCTCGGACAAAAGAGCTAAACTCCAAAGAGAGCGTCAGCGCAAATGCGCAGGCGTTTCAACGGTTTGGAGTGGCTTGTGGTGAGCCGGGAATGCGTGGGAATGCCCTGCGCATTTTAGATTAGGCAAGACAAGACCGAATGGCAAAACTAAACCCCCATATTATGATGATTAACGAAAAACAATTTAAACCAAGAGTTACAGAAGATGATTTATATGATTATGCAGAAAAGATAATCATGTGGACAGACCTTAACGACGAAAACGATCCGGAGGGAAGGTATTGGCTCGCCTGCTATCGAGGGTGCGGGGAATATCGGCTATTTGTCCAGAACGGTAAAATCATGGCGGCTATCTATGGAAGTTTCGATACGACAAAGCCGAAGATTAAAGATAAACTGATAAGAACCAGAATGTGGCTTCTGGCTGTCAAATCTGTTCTTAAAGACAGAATAGGAGGCGGAGGAACCATCTACATTATTAAAGCCGACGGCAGCGGAACGCGTTTCTTCATGCGTGAAGAGAAGCACAAAAAACACATCGCCACGAGAGAGTACGACGTTCCCGACCTCCAGAATGGCGGGGTTCGCCGCGTCATCGAAATCATTTAAGCAATTAAACTTAATTCCATGAAGAAAGTCTCTTTAACAATTTGGAGCATCATCCTCATCGTCTTCACTCTCGGAATCTACGCTCTATGGATTTTCCTTGCCGAGTGTATCATTTTTTTACTTGTATTGTGGCTTAAACCTGAATGGATTGATAGATATTTATAATAAACTTTATCACTACTGTCCAAAGAAAATTTCTTGGACATGATTTAAATTAATTATTTTCAATGAGTTACGCGAATATTATTTTTTCGAGATTTGATTTTGTACTTTAGCAAATCGTATTGCAAGAGGCAGAAATCATGAATCAAGGAAAGACCGTATTCGCTCAGATTATGTCGCTCATACCAAGATATGAGTTCGACAAGTGCGTAAAGAGATACAATGGCAACAGACATGCCATCGGATTCAAAT
>JAFUVC010000103.1 GCA_017483785.1 Prevotella sp. | reverse complement strand
ATTTGTGTTCAAGTTTATAGAGGAAAGATACCAATTTTTCCATCAGGGAGAGAGGGATTTTCCCTCTTTCTCCTGAAAAAAACGTTTCTTCTCAGTTCCCTGTTATTTTCTCCAAAAGTTGCATTTCTTAATTGAACTTACGGTCTTCCTGCTCTTTTATGACATATCGCTGGTAGTAGGCGATGAGAAGTGTGGTGAGCGGAAGGGCGATAATCAGGCCGATGAAGCCCAGCAGCGCACCCCAGACGGAAAGGCTCAGCAGCAGAATCGCGGGGTTGAGCCGCATCGCTTTTCCCATAATTTTCGGCGTGACAATCATATCGATGATGACCTGCACGATGGCGAACACGGCGACGGCAGAAAAGAGTATCAGCCAGAAGTTCTGACCCGTGTCGGCAGCCTTGAGCAGGGCGAGTAGGGCAGCGGGAATGAGGGCGAAGGTGTGGAGGTAGGGCACGAGGTCCATAATGCCAATCAAGATGCCCAAGCCGATGGCCATCGGGAAGTCGATAATAGTAAAACCGATGCAGAAGAGAATGCCCATCGTGAGGGCGACGAGGCTTTGTCCGCGAATGTAGTTGTTCATCTCGCGCTCGACATCGCCCATCAGTTCGCGCCAGAACGGGCGTGACTTCTTCGGGAAAATCTTAATCCAGTTCTCGGTGAGGTATTCGTAGTCGAGTAGGATGAAGAACAGATATAATAAAGTGATGAGCGAGGCGATGATGCTGATGACGATGCTGGCGGTTTGTCCGAGTACGTTGAACAGTTTCGGCATTGCCTTCTGGAGTCCGTTCGTAAAGTCCTTGCTGAGGAAAAATTCCTCGATTTCGTGTTGGTTTTCCTTCAGCCACTGCTGAATGGCGCCTGGAATGTTGTCGATGTGGACCGAGGTCTGGATGTATTTCGTCACGAGCGAGCCCAGTTTCTGGAACTGCTCAATCATGGGCGGAATGATGAGCCAGACGACCAGTCCGACGACGGCGCTGACGGCCACCAGTGTGACGATGATGCTCAGCGGACGGGTGGGCACGTGGAGTTTGTATTGCACGAATTTCACGGCGGGGTAGAGCAGGTAGGCCAGCAGCCACGCGATGGCGAAAGGCAGCAGGACGCTGCTCAGGTGGTTGATGAGCAGTAGCACGGCCACGACGAGGGCGCCAATGCCTGCCCAGCGGATGAATTTGTCGAATGTAATCTTCTCTTGCATGTTTTCGGGAGTTCAGGAGTTTCGGGAGTTCAGGAGTTTCAGGAGTTCAGGAAATTCTTGCTCCTCACCCTTCTGGGGGAGGTTGGGAAGTGGCTTTTTAATTCCTTCAAGTAGCATTCCCGGCAGAGCGGTTCGTACTCCATTTTCTCGCCGAGGAGCACCTGCTTCTCGTTCTGCACGAGGCGATGGCTCACATACGCCAGATTGCCGCAGCGCACGCAGATGGCGTGAACCTTCGTCACGTCGTCGGCAATGGCGCAGAGCGCGGGCATCGGACCGAACGGCACGCCGCGAAAGTCCATGTCGAGCCCCGCCACGATGACGCGCACGCCTCGGTTGGCCAGTTCGTTGCAGACCTCCACCACGCCCATGTCGAGAAATTGCGCCTCGTCGATGCCCACCACCTCGATGTCTGCCGACAGCAGCAGAATGCTCGACGCCGTTTCGACGGGAGTCGAGGGAATGGCGTTTCGGTCGTGGCTGACCACGTCGTTGTCGGAATAGCGCGTGTCGAGTGCCGGCTTGAAAATTTCCACGCGCTGCTTGGCGAATTTCGCCCGTTTCATACGGCGGATGAGTTCCTCAGTCTTGCCCGAGAACATCGAGCCGCAAACCACTTCAATTCGTCCGGGGCGATGTCGCTCGCCTTCAATATGGTGCTGCATAGGTTTTCGTTTAGTTTATTTTCGCAGGCAAAGATAATAAAAATCTGATGAATTGAAAAGTAAACCCCGAAAAATAAATAAAATGAGTAGAAAAAAGGCAAAAAATTTGGTTTTTTGGTAAAAAAAACATACCTTTGTGGAGAACTAAATACATTATGAACTAAAAATAACCGAAAACAATGAAGACCAAGACAATGCATATCCATGAAGAGGCTGTCCGCTGTCTGCTTTGCGTAGATGCGCCTTGCAGCCGAGTTTGTAAGAATGGCGACCCCGCCCGTGCAATTCGTGCCATCCGTTTCAGAAACGAGAATTTGGCTGGCCGATGGGTTGCCGAGTGTAGCGACGAAGACTTGAGCAGGGCCGAGGCCGCCTGCATCCACTACGACCTGCCCGTCAGAATCAAGGAAATGCTGGCTCCGCTCCGGAATCAGGCCAATGCCGCTGCCGAGAAGTCGCTCGCCATTGAATTCTGCGGCATTCCCTGCGAAAATCCGTTCTTTCTGGCCTCGTCGGCCGTCTGCACGAACTACGAGATGGTGGCGCGAGCCTTTGACGCAGGCTGGGCCGGCGTGTTCTACAAAACCATCTGTATGCAGGAAATCCGCGAGGTTTCGCCCCGATTCGACGCCGTGAAAAACGGTACCACGTTTGAAGGCTTCCGCAACATGGAGCAACTCTCGGAAAATCCCGTCGATGTGGACTTCGACATCCTCCGTCGCCTGAAACAAAACTATCCCACGAAGGTGGGCGTGGCCTCCATCATGGGCCAGAGCGAAGAAGACTGGGTGGAACTGGCCAAAATGGCCGAGCAGGCCGGCTGCGACGCCGTGGAACTCAACTTCTCCTGTCCGCAGATGCGACTGACGGGAATGGGCAGCGACGTGGGCCAGGACCCCGAACTGGTCACGTTCTTCACGGCCTATGTGAAGCGCAACGTGAAGATTCCCGTCATCCCGAAAATGACACCCAACATCGCCCATATCTCGCAACCGGCCATGGGGGCCTATTTCGCCGGAGCCGACGCCATTTCCGCCATCAACACCATCAAGAGCGTGACCTTGGGCGAGGGCTCGGAAGTGAACGGGCAGCAGACGGGTTCGGGCTACTCCGGCAGGGCCGTGAAACCCATCGCCCTGCGCCATATTCTGGCCATGTTCAAGAACCCCATGATGAAGAACATCCAGTACAGCGGCATCGGCGGCATCGAAACGTGGCGCGACGCGCTGGAATTCATCCAGTTGGGCTGCCGCAACGTGCAGGTGTGTACGGCCGTGATGCAATACGGCTATCGCATCATCGACGACCTTGTTTTGGGCTTGAAGAATTATATGCAGGAGCGCAACGTCGATAAACTCGAAGATTTGGTTGGCGAACTGCTGCCCAAGTTCGTGTTGCCCTCCGACCTCGACCGCGAAACCGTCGTTTTCCCGAAAATCGACCGCGAGAAGTGCATCGGCTGCGGACGCTGCTACACCTCGTGCATGGACGGCGGCCATCAGGCCATCGATTTCGACTTGGAGACCCGTCAGCCCCGCATCGTCGGCTCGAAATGCGTGGGTTGCCATCTCTGCCGCCTCGTTTGTCCTACGGGTGCCATCGGCCTTTCCAAGCGCATCAGCAAGAAGAATTAAGATTTGACGTGGAAAGTTGCTTTCGTCGGTGAGTAAAACAGAAAAAAAACGCTTTTCATTTTGTTTTCTGCTCACTTATGCGTAACTTTGCACTCAAATTATGAAGTTTGAAGAGGTCATAGGCCAAAGCGAAGTCAAGGAGCGGATGCTTCAGATGGTGCGCGAAGACCGCGTGCCACACGCCATGCTGCTCTGTGGGCCGTCGGGAAGCGGAAAACTGGCGCTTGCCACCGCCTTCGCCTGCCACCTGATTGCGGAGAGCACGCGACGCCCTTCGCTCATGGGCATGGAAACCGACCCGCAGGCCGAGGCAATGCTGGCGAAACTGGAGCATCCCGACCTGCATTTCTCGTATCCGACGATCAAAACGTCGTCGATGGGCTCGGAACACCAGCCCGTGAGCGACGATTTCGCCCGACAGTGGCGCGAATTGCTCGTGCAGAGCGCGTATATCTCGATGGACCAGTGGATGTCGGCGATGGACGCGACGAATCAGCAGGCGATTATCACGGCTGCCGAAAGCGACGAACTGAGCCGCAAACTCAGCCTGAAATCGAGTCAGGGAGGCTATAAAGTCAGCGTCATCTGGCTGCCCGAGCGCATGAATCAGAGCAGTGCCAACAAACTGCTCAAACTGCTCGAGGAACCGCCGCAGCAAACGGTGTTTATCATGGTCAGCGAGGAGCCCGAACGCCTGCTGGAAACCATTCGCAGCCGCACGCAGCGCATCAGCGTGAAGCGGTTGCCGGCAGAGGTGATTGAAGAGGCACTCGTGCAGCGGCGAGGCATAGAACAAGACGACGCGCACAGAATCAGCCGAGTGGCCAACGGAAGTTGGCCCAGCGCCCTGAACGCGCTCGATGCCGACAGCGAAAACGCCCAGTTTTTCGAGTTGTTCACGACGCTCATGCGACTGGCCTATCAGCAGAAACTCGTGGAACTGAAGCAGTGGGTGGACGACGTGGCCGCGCTCGGTCGCGAGAAGCAGAAACGCCTGCAGACCTACTTCCTGTTGCAGGTTCGCGAGAATTTCATGTATAATTTCCACGAGCCTGAACTGAACTATCAGACGAAAGAAGAGGAAAACTTCTCGCGGAACTTCTCGCGATTCGTCAACGAGGCTAACGTCATGGAAATCAGTGAGTTGTTTCAGCGAGTGATGCGCGACATCGGGCAAAATGCCAACGGAAAAATCGCCTTTTTCGACATGGCTTTGCAAATCATCATCTTGTTGAAAAAAAGGTAAGTAAATCGTCAAATCGTAAATCGTCAAATCGTAAATCGTCAAATCGTCAAATAAAAACATGGACTTTAAAAATATGAAATTTCAGATAGTGCGCGGCTGCGACCGGGGCCTTTGTGCAAAAGGCTGCGGCAGGCAGGACAAGCAACTGAACACTTACGACTGGCTGGCCGACGTGCCGGGCAATGCCGAAACCACCGACTTGGTGGAAGTGCAGTTCAAGAACACGCGCAAAGGATATTACCACAACGTCAATAATCTCGACCTGAAAAAAGGCGACATCGTCGCCGTGGAGGCCAATCCCGGCCACGACATCGGCGTGGTGACGCTGACGGGCCGACTTGTCACCCTGCAGGTGAAGAAGGCGCATATCAAGTCGGCCGACGACATCCGCCGCATCTATCGCCACGCCAAGCCCATCGACATGGAAAAATACCACGAGGCGAAGGCGCGCGAGCACGAAACGATGATTCGCAGCCGCCAGATTGCCAAAGGGCTCGGCCTCGACATGAAAATTGGCGACGTGGAGTACCAGGGCGACGGCCAGAAGGCCATTTTCTACTACATTGCCGACGAGCGCGTCGATTTCCGCCAACTCATCAAGGACTTGGCAGCCGCGTTCCACGTGCGCATCGAAATGAAGCAGATCGGAGCGCGTCAGGAGGCCGGTCGCATCGGCGGAACTGGCCCGTGCGGCAGGGAACTGTGCTGCGCCACATGGATGAAAAACTTCGTGAGCGTGGGCACGAATTCTGCCCGATTCCAAGACATCTCGCTCAATCCGCAGAAACTCGCCGGCATGTGCGCCAAACTGAAATGCTGCCTGAACTACGAGGTGGACAGCTACGTGGAGGCGTCGCGCCGATTGCCGTCGAGAAACGTCATGTTGCAGACGCAAGATGCCGATTATTTCTATTTCAAGGCCGATATCCTGGCCGGACTGGTCACCTATTCCACCGACAAAAACGTGGCCGCCAATCTGGAAACGATTCCGGCCCGTCGCGCCCGCGAGATTGTCGAGATGAACAAACGTGGCGAGAAGCCCATTTCGCTGCACGACGACGACAGACAGAGTTCGGCCAAGCCCTCGTTGGACTTGCTGGCCGATGCCGATGTGAGCCGCTTCGACAAGGCGAAAAAGAGGAAAAACAGGTCGCGCAATCCTCGTCGGAACGATGGTGAGAACAACAGGCGTCGCGAGAGTGATAGAAAACCGAAAGAATGAGGCCGAACCCCTTTTTTAAAGCGTTTTTCGCAGTCGTTTTCGCACTTTTCGGGGCGTGGATGGCGACGGCTTGTGTCGGCAACAAGGTGTTCGACAAATATGACCAGTTGCCCGTGGAGGGCTGGGAGAAAAACGACACGCTTTCGTTTTCCGTGCCGCCGGTTTCCAAAGACGGGCTCTACGACCTCGGCATTGGCCTGCGCACCACGGGCGAATATCCTTTCATGAGCCTTGCGCTGATTCTCGAAACCCACGTGATTCCCACAGATTCGCTCCGCCTGTCGCTCTTTCCTGCGGTGAAAACCTCCTACAAGAAGTCT
The DNA here is from genome assembly GCA_017483785.1 of Prevotella sp. Taxonomy (GTDB): domain Bacteria; phylum Bacteroidota; class Bacteroidia; order Bacteroidales; family Bacteroidaceae; genus Prevotella. Next base: position 4,025 of record JAFUVC010000103.1, on the reverse strand, counting down.
TGTCCGCTCGTGAATCAGCGCGGATATGCCGAAGGGCAGGGCGTAAGCCTCTACCAATACAATTTCCACGTGGCTACCGTCCGACTGCAGGCCGGAGATTCCGTTCTGGTCCATATCCGCCACGACATGAAACGGGAAATGCTGCCCGGAATCCGCGATTTAGGCATCGCGCTGGTGCGAAACGGCCGTTAAAGTTGCCCAATCTGATACACCACTGCCGAAACCACCCACGCCACGCAAGTCGTATAGACGGCGGCGAAAATGGCCCATCGCCACGACCCCGTCTCGTTTTTGATGGCGACAATCGTTGCGATGCAGGGGAAATAGAGCAGCACGAACAGCAGATAGCAGTAGCCTGCGAGCGGCGTGATGCCCTCCAGACCGCCGAGCACGCCGATGGTGGAGGCCACGATTTCCTTCGCGCCGACGCCTGCGATGAGGCTTACGTCGAGTTGCCAGTTGAAGCCCTGAAGGGCGAAAATCGGTTCAACGGCGTGGCCCATCGAGCCGATGAAACTCTCCTCGATGGAAGGCGCAACGCCCATCGTTCCGAAATAGCCCAGTGCCCACATGATGATGGAGGCCACGAGGATGATTCCACCCATTTTTTTCAGGTATTCCTTGCCTTTTTCCCATGTGTGGCGCGTGATGGCCTTCGCCGTCGGCATGCGATAGGGCGGCAGTTCCATGACGAAAGGCGTGTCTTCGCCCTTGATGACGAACTGCGAGAAAATGCGGCTGACCACCACCGAGGTCAGAATGCCGATGGCGTAGAGCGAAATCATCACGAAAGAGCGGTATTGCACGGCGAAAAACGTGCCCGTAATCATAATATAAATAGGTAGTCGGGCCGAACACGACATGAACGGCAGAATCATCATCGTAATCAGGCGCGAGCGGCGACTTTCAATCGTGCGCGTGGCCATGACGGCGGGCACGTTGCAGCCGAAGCCCATGATGAGCGGGATGAACGATTTTCCGTGGAGTCCCATGCGGTGCATCAGTTTGTCCATGATGAAGGCGGCGCGCGCCATGTAGCCCGAGTCTTCCATGAGCGATATGAAGAAATAGAGGATGAGAATCTGGGGCAGGAAGACGATGACCGAGCCCACGCCTCCGACGACGCCATCGACCATCATGTCGCGGAAAGGCCCGTCGGGCAGCGTCGTGCCGATGAAGTTGCCCAGCCATTCCACGCTCATTTCAATCCAGTCCATCGGATATTGGCCGAGCACGAACGTGACGTGGAACATGAGGAAGAGCAGGGCGAAGAAAATGGGAAATCCGGCCCAACGGTTCGACAGGACGCGGTCGATGAGGTGGGTGGTGCGGTAGGTGTCTTCTTTCGTGCCCGTGCGGAACTGCGATTCCTTCAGTGCGCCGTTGATAAAGCCGTATTTCGCATCCATGATGGCCGTTTCGGCGTCGGTGTTGGTCTCTTCGAGCACGCGGGCGGCGGCGGTGTCGCGCACGGCGAGCAGTTTTCGCCGGTCGTCGGAGCGGCTTTCCTCGGTCAGGTGCTGGCTGATGTATTGCAGCGCGTGGGTGTCGTTTTCGAGCAGTTTGATGGCCAGATAGCGCGTCGAATAGCGCAGCCTGATGTGCTCGTCCTGCTTCAGGAAGCCCTGAATCTGGCGGATGCCGTCTTCAATTTCGTGGCCGTAGTTGATGTGGATGTGGCGCGACTCGTGGCTCGTTCCCTCATAGACTTGGATGATGGTGCGGAAGAGTTCCTTCACGCCCGTTCCGTTCTTGAAAGAAGTCGGCACAATCGGCATTCCCAGCAGCGTGCCCAGCGTCTGGAGGTCGATAGAGTCGCCGCGCCGCTCAAATTCGTCGTACATGTTCAGCGCGCCCACCATCGGAATGTCCATATCGACGAGTTGCGTCGTCAGGTAGAGGTTGCGCTCCAGATTCGACGCGTCGAGGATGTTCACCACGATGTCGGGCATTTCCTTCGTCAGATGCTCGCGAACGTAGAGTTCCTCGGGCGAGTAGCACGACAGCGAGTAGGTTCCGGGCAGGTCGATGAGTTTGAATTCGTAGCCGTAGAACGAGGCGCGGGCCTCCGACGCATCGACCGTCACGCCCGAGTAGTTGCCCACGCGGGCATGGGCCCCGCTGGCGAAGTTAAAAAGCGAGGTTTTACCACAATTCGGGTTGCCCACCAGTGCCACGCTGATGGTTCTGCGCTGTTTCAGCGCCTCGTGTTGCAGATAGTCGTTCTGGTGCTCGGCGCGTTCCACGAAAACGCCCTTCCCGAGGCCGTCGCCCGACGATTCGAGCCGCGAAAACTCCTCTTCGGTGATGACTTCAATCATCCCGGCTTCCTGGCGGCGCAACGACACCTCGTAGCCCATCACCTTATATTTCACGGGGTCTTGCAGAGGCGCGTTGAGCAGCACTTCCACGGCCTTTCCCCTCACAAATCCCATCTCGATGATGCGCTTCCGAAATCCGCCGTGTCCCATCACTTTCACGATGACGGCCTTTTCTCCTGTCTTCAGCTCCGAAAGTTTCATGTATCTTATAAGAGGTTAAAATCTTCTCGACTGCAAAAATACACATATTTTTCCAAATATGAGCGATAAAACCTTGATTATCCCCGTCTTAGAATCGAAAAATACCTAAAAATGGGTATGCAATTAAAATTATTTATGGAAAAAGTCTCTAAAAATTGCAAAGAAATCAAGAGTTATTTTGTCTGTGACGATTAAATGACTATATTTGCAGCCGATATCAAACGAGAAACAGGCATGTTATACATCGTACCCACTCCCGTCGGCAATATGGAAGACATGACTTTGCGCGCAATCCGCCTGCTGAAGGAGGCCGATTTGGTGCTGGCAGAGGATACCCGCACATCTGGTATTCTGCTCAAGCACTTTGATATTCAGAACCGCCTGATGTCGCACCATAAGTTCAATGAGCACGGCACGTCGGCGGCAGTCGTGGAGCGGCTGAAAGCCGGAGAAAACGTGGCGCTCATCAGTGACGCCGGCACGCCGGGCATCAGCGACCCGGGATTCTACCTCGTTCGCGAGGCCGTAGCCGCAGGAATTGAGGTGCAGACGCTGCCCGGAGCCACGGCCTGCATTCCGGCGCTGGTTTCATCGGGACTTCCCTGCGACCGCTTCTGCTTCGAGGGGTTCCTGCCCCAGAAGAAAGGCCGCCAGAGCCATCTGGAATCGATTCGCGACGAACCGCGCACGATGGTCTTCTACGAGTCGCCCTATCGTCTCGTGAAACTCCTGCAGCAACTGGCCGAGGCCATGAGCCCGGAGCGAAAGGCCAGCGTGAGCCGCGAAATCTCGAAAATCCACGAGGAAAGCGTGCGCGGAACGCTGGAAGAACTCATCGCCCACTTCACGCAGACCCCGCCGAAGGGCGAAATCGTGGTCGTCGTGGCGGGAAAACAAAAAGACAAAACCATTAAACAAAAAGAAATATGAAAAAAACTTTAGTCGTGGCCGCAGCACTGATGATGCTCCTCGCCACAAGTTGTAAAGATGAACGTCGCACGGCACCCGTGGAAGACACCACGACACGCGACTCGTTGCAAAGCATCATTGATCAGAAAGACAATGAAATCAACGACATGATGGGCACGATGAACCAGATTCAGGAAGGTTTCCGCGAGATTGCCCTCGCCGAGAACCGCGTGAGCGTGGCCAAAGACGGCGAGCGTGCCGACAAGGCCCAGCAGATTCGCGAGAACATCAAAATCATCTCCACCACGATGAAAAACAACCGCGAACTCATCGAGAAACTGCGCCAGCAACTCCGCGAAAGCACCGTGAAGGGCGACGCGCTGAAAGCCACCATCGAGAGCATGATTAAGCAACTCGAGGACAAAGACAAGCAGTTGCAGCAACTTCGCGCTGAACTCGACTCGAAGGACATCCACATCGCCGAACTCGACGAAACCATCTACAACCTGAACTCGAACGTCGAGACCCTGACCAACGAAAGCAACGAGAAGACCAACACCATCAACGCTCAGGACAAGCAGTTGAACACGGCGT